>JAJYXX010000032.1:0-3984 GCA_021801545.1 Chloroflexota bacterium
TCAGGATCGGCGGTGGGGGTGCGTTCCCGAGCCCGACCCGGCCGAGGGTGCTCTGGCTCGGGGTGACGACCGGCGCGGAGCAGCTGGCCGCCCTGGCGGCGGCGCTCGAGCGCGGTCTTGCCGCGGCCTGCTGGCCGCCGGAGGAGCGCCCGTACCGTGCGCACTTGACCCTTGCCCGGGCCGACGGCGTGCGAGCCGGCCCGGCGACGGCGCAGGCTCTGATGGCGGAGGCCGAACGGTTCGTCGGGGAGTGGATCGCCGACCGGATCGTGCTCTTCGAGAGCCATACCGGCGGAGGGCCCGCGCGCTACGAGGCGTTGCTCGAGGTGCCGTTCGCCGGGTGATCCGGCTCTGCTAGCATGACCGCCGCGGAGTCTGGCTCGCCGGCCGCGAGTGCCCCACGGAGGAGAGCGTCAGCGTCGTGTCCCCGATCGAGCGCGTCCACCTGGTTCTGGCGCTCGGCGTTCTGAACATCGCCCTCACCGCGGCGACGATGGTCGTCGGGTTCGGCGCCTGGTCGGGCCCGCCGGGTGGTGCACCGGGAGCGACGCCTCGCAGCGCGGCGGGGAGTCCATCGCCCGCGTTCGCCGGTAGCGTCGCTCCGTCGGCCACGACGGGACACCCGACGGTATTCCCGACCGCGCCACCTGCCTCGCCCTCGCTCGCGCCGTCGTCGCCTGGCCCGTCGGTCCCGACCCCCGCGCCGGGACCGGGCGAGGGCACGACCGCGCTCGGTCCGACGCTCTCGCCGCCCGCCTCGGATACCGAGCCGGTGCCGGGTCCGGGGTGGACGCCGCGACCGACGCTGAGGCCGGGTGTGACTCCCTGGCCGGCGACATCGCCGCCGGTTCGCCGACCGATTCCCAGCGGGCCGGCCCCGACCTCGACACCGCCGATGACCGTTGCGACGCCGGCTTCGACGTCGGGCTCGACCCCGCTCCCGAGCCCGCGCACCCCGATCCCAACCCCGGCCGTCGCATCACCCTCACCCGAGCCAGCGTCCGGCAGGCTTCGGCCGCCCTGCCCGGGCGATGTGGAGGGACCGCCGGGTCGGCAGAGAACGCTCGACCCGGCCCCCCGGCCGTGCCGTCCCGGCGCCCGGCCCCGCGATCCCTCGGCCGTCGAATCGGGCGGCCCGTCCGGCGACCGGGGCGGCGTCGCGACAGGGCAGGTCGTGCTGATCTCGCTCGTTCCGCTCCTGCCGTTCGCCTCGCTCGTCGCGTTCTCCAGGCGCTCCTTGCGCCGACGCCGCCGGAGCCCGTAGGCTTCGCAGTCGGCGGTCGGACGCCCGGGGGAGTCGGGGGCTCGGGCGCGGCCGAGGAGCAGACAGAGGAGAATGGTTGCCCGGCGCGGAGGTTGGCCTGGCACGGCCGATCGTGGCGCGGGCTCAGCGCATCCCGTGAGAAGGAGATCCGAGCATGGCTGACAGGAACGGGCGCACGAAGTTCGTGCTCGACGAGGATCGGATTCCGCGGGCCTGGTACAACATCTGCGCCGACCTGCCCGTGCCGCCGGCTCCCGTCCTCCACCCCGGGACCGGGCAGCCGATCGGGCCCTCGGACCTGGCGCCGCTCTTCCCGATGGCCCTGATCGGGCAGGAGGTGAGCACGGCGCGGGAGATCGAGATCCCGGGACCGGTGCGCGACGCGTACCGGCTCTATCGGCCGAGCCCGCTCCATCGCGCCCGCCGCCTGGAGCAGGTGCTCGATACGCCGGCCCACATCTACTACAAGTACGAGGGCGTCAGCCCGGCCGGCAGCCACAAGCCGAACACCGCGATTGCGCAGGCGTTCTACAACCGCGAGGAAGGCGTGAAGCGCCTGGCGACTGAGACCGGTGCCGGCCAGTGGGGGAGCGCCCTCTCGCTCGCCGGGGCGCTCTTCGGGCTGGACGTGAAGGTGTACATGGTCCGGGTCAGCTACGACCAGAAGCCGTACCGGCGGTTCCTCATGGAGACGTACGGCGCGCACGTCGTGGCCAGCCCGAGCCCGACGACCGAGTATGGCCGACGGGTGCTTGCCGAGAGCCCGGATAGCCCGGGTTCGCTGGGCATCGCGATCAGCGAGGCGGTCGAGGACGCCGCGACTCGCGACGACACGAAGTACGCCCTTGGCTCGGTCCTCAACCACGTCCTCCTCCATCAGACGGTGATCGGACTCGAGGCCCTCGAGCAGATGGCGATGGCCGGCGAGGAGCCGGACGTCATCATCGCCTGCGCCGGTGGCGGCTCGAACTTCGCCGGCCTCGCGTTCCCGTTCCTCGGCCGAAACTTCCGCGAGGGGACGAAGTACCGGGCGATCGCCGTCGAGCCCGAGGCGGCGCCGAGCCTGACCCGAGGCGTCTACGCGTATGACTTCGGCGACACCGCCCGGCTCACGCCGCTCGTCAAGATGCACACCCTCGGCCACGATTTCATCCCCGAGCCGATCCACGCCGGTGGTCTGCGCTACCACGGCATGGCGCCGCTCGTCAGCCTCCTCAAGGAGCATGGCTACATCGAGGCCCGGAGCGTCCACCAGCGCTCGAGCTTCGCGGCCGGCGTCCAGTTTGCCCGGGCCGAGGGGATCCTGCCCGCGCCGGAGTCGACCCACGCGATCCGGATTGCCGTCGACGAGGCGCTCGCCGCCCGCGAAGCCGGCCAGTCGAAGGTGATCCTCTTCAACCTGTCCGGGCACGGCCACTTCGACCTGGCGTCCTACGACCGCTATCTGAGTGGTGCGCTCGAGGACTACGAGTACCCGGCCGAGAAGGTGGAGGAGGCGCTCGCCGCGTTGCCCAAGGTCTGAGCCCGCGACCCGCCGCGGGAGGGTTGACGAGACCCGCGCTCGCCGACGTCCCCTCGACTGCAAGTGGCAGGCCGCGGCCGCTCGCCTGCGGCGCTAGGATGACGCCATGCCCCGCCTTGCTTGCTGGTCGTGTGGCCGGCAGATCTACACCGTCTCACCGATCGAATCGCTCTTTGCCGAGGAGCGGCACTGTCCGCGCTGCGGCGCGTACCTGAACCCGGAGCGGCGGGAAACCGAACGGCGGGAGCAGAACCGTCGCCAGAACCCCCCGGACGATCCTGGGCCGCCCGAAGAGACCGGCGAGCGACGGGTGTCGGAGCGCCGCCGTGAGCGCCGGCGCCATCCGCCCGGTGGACAGGAGCGACCCGGCGGCGAACGCCAGCGCGGCGCGCCGGGCTGGGTCGACTGACGGCCACGGGCGCTTCGTCGCGGGTGAGCAGCCGGATGCGGATCGCCCTGCTCGGGTTCGGCCTGATCGGCGGCTCCATCGCCCGCGCCCTGCGTCGGGCAGATGGCGGGTTCTCGATCGCCGCCTGGAGCCCGTCGGGTGCCGGGCCGCGGGCCGCCCTCGGGGCGGGGATCGTCGACGCCGCGCCGCGGGAGCTCGGCGGCGCGTTGGCCGGGGCCGAGCTCGTCGTGCTCGCCGCACCACCGCTCGACTGCCTCGCTCTGCTCGATCAGCTCGGCGGACCGTTGCACGGCGCGCTGGCGCCCGGGACGACGATCACCGACGTGGCGAGCACGAAGGGCGCGATCGTGACGCGGGCCGATGCGCTCGGGCTGCCGTTCGTCGGCGGTCACCCGATGGCCGGCCGCGAGACGACGGGCTTCGGGGCCGCGACCGCAGACTTGTTCGAGGGCCGGCCGTGGGTCTTTGTCCCGGGTCGTGCGGCGAGCGAGCGGGACGTCGATCGCGTCGAGCGCCTCGCCCGCGCCTGCGGCGCCCGGCCGCTGCGACTGACGGCCGACGAGCACGACGCGGCGACGGCGGCCGTGAGCCATCTGGCGCTGATCGTGGCGACAGCCCTCGCCGAGGCCGTCGCGGGTGGCATCGGACAGCGTCCCGATCCTGCCTGGCCGCTCGCCCGCGACCTCGCCGCCGGCGGCTGGCGCGACATGACCCGGATCGCTCGCGGCGACCCGACGATGGCGGCCGGGATCGCGGCCACGAACGCGGCTGAGATCGCCGTCCGGCTGG
>JAJYXX010000032.1:4084-6452 GCA_021801545.1 Chloroflexota bacterium
TGGCGGGTTGCTGCGCGAGTGGCGGGAGGAGCTCGAGGCGGCGTTCGTGCCCGAGTTCCAGCTCGTCGGCCTGCTCAACGACGACGAAACGGAGGTCGGCCGGGTCCACCTCGGCGTCGTCTTCGTGGCCGACGCCGGCGGACGACCGGCCGCGGTCCGCGAGACCGACAAGTTGAGCGGGGGATTCGTGACCCTGGACGAGGTGGCTGCGGTGCGCGACCGGCTCGAGACCTGGAGCGCGCTCGTCTTCGACTTCCTCGAGGGCCCCGAACGGGCGGTGCGATAATCGGTCGAGGAGGTGCGCCACGCACCGGATCGATCGTTTTCTCGCCGGGTTCGCCCGGGTCGCGCTCCTGCTCGGGTGCGCCGGGATCGCCGCCGGAACCGCGACCGCCGTCGGTGCGACGGGATCGCCGTTCGTCTACCTGATGCCCACGACCGGGATCGTCGACAACGTGATGGCCGAGTACGTCGCGGGCGGTCTGGCCAGGGCCGATCAGGACGGTGCGGCGGCGGTCGTCATCGAGCTGAACACGCCCGGTGGCGCGCTCGATGCGACGAGCCGGATCACCTCGTCGCTCCTCGAGGCCCCGCTGCCGACGATCGTCTGGGTGGCGCCGTCGGGCAGCCGGGCGGCGAGCGCCGGGACGTTCATCACCCTCTCGGCCCACGTCGCGCTGATGGCCGAGGGGACGAACATCGGTGCCGCGACCCCGATCAGCAGCAGCGGCGAGGACATCCCGGGCTCGCTCGGCGAGAAGGTCCGCAACGACGCGATCGCGAACATCACGGCGATCGCCGAGGCGCGCGGCCGGAGCGTCGAATGGGCCGTGGCGACGGTGACCGAGGCGAAATCCTCGCCGGCAACCGAGGCCGTTGCGGCCGGGGCCGTGGACGGGATCGCGAACACGATCGAGGAGGTGCTCGCGGTGGCCAGCGGTCGGACGGTCTCGGTTCGCGGCCGGGCCACGACGCTCGCTCTCGCCGGGGCCGACGTGCGCAACCTGCCGATGAACCCGCTCCAGGGCTTCCTCCACCTGCTGTCCGACCCGAACGTGGCATTCATCCTGTTCACGCTCGGCTTCTATGGCCTCCTCTTCGAGCTCCAGAACCCGAACTTCGTGACCGGCATCCTCGGTGCGCTGGCGATCATCCTCGCCTTCATCGGCTTCGGCAGCCTGCCGCTCAACGTCGCCGGCCTCCTCCTCATCGGGCTCGGGATCGTGCTCTTCGTCCTCGAGGCGACGGTGACGAGCCACGGGCTGCTGACCGTCGGGGGGCTCGTCGCGTTCGCCCTCGGCGCCTCCGCGCTGTACACGACACCGGGCGAGCCGACCGCTCCGAACGTGGCCGTCGCGCTCCCGCTCGTCGTCGGGATGACCGCCGTGACCGGGCTGGTCATGGGTCTGATCGCGATCGTGGGCATCCGCAGTCGCCGGCTCGCCACCTCACCCGCGCTCGTCGGCTCGAACGCGCCCAGTCCGGGCACGACCGGCGAAGTTCGTCGCCCGCTCGCCCCGGTCGGCTCGGTCTACGCCGCCGGGGAGGAGTGGACCGCCCGGTCGGTCGATGGCCGGTCGCTGGATCGGGGGGCAGCGGTCCGGATCGTCGACCGCGACGGTCTCGTCGTCATCGTCGAACCAGCCGGAGGGTCAGGCGGATCGCCCGATCCGTCGACCGCCGGCCCACGCTCGTAGCGAAAGGGGTCACCACCGTGGAGCTCGCCGCCGCCCTGGCCACGCTGGCCGTCGTCCTCGTCTTCCTGCTCATCGTCGTCTACCTCTCGGTCCGGATCGTCAACCAGTACGAGAAGATGGTCGTCTTCCGGCTCGGTCGGACGAACGAGCAGCTCGTCCGGGAGCCCGGCCTCCGCTTCCTCGTGCCGATCATCGACCGGGGCGTGAAGGTGGACCTGCGCGAGCAGTTCATCGAAGTCCCCAGCCAGACGACGATCACGAAGGACAACGCCCCGATCAACGTCGACTTCCTCATCTACTGGAAGATCGCCGACCCGCTCAAGAGCGTCGTCAACGTGGCGAACTTCCCCGGCGCCCTCCAGGGCGTCGCGACGACGACGCTGCGGGCCGTCATCGGCGACATCCTCCTCGACGAGGTTCTTTCGAAGCGCGAGCAGATCAACGAGGTCCTGCGAATCAAGCTCGACGAGGTGACCGAACGCTGGGGCGGCAAGGTGACGACGGTCGAGATCCGCGAGATCACGCCACCCCGCGATGTCCAGGACGCGATGAACCGCCAGCTCTCGGCCGAGCGAACGCGACGGGCGGTCATCACCGAGTCCGAGGGCAGCCGGCAGGCGGCGATCAACGTCGCTGAAGGCCAGAAGCAGGCGGAGATCCTCAAGGCGGAG
>JAJYXX010000158.1 GCA_021801545.1 Chloroflexota bacterium
GGACGAGGGAATCGACGAGGCGTGTCGAGTCGGTCGTCAGCCCGAAGACGACCCCGACCGAGACGATGGCCAGGACGCGGGCAGCCAGTCCGACCCCCGCCCCGGCCGCCTCCGCGGTCAGCCGGACGAACCCGATCCTGAGGAACTCGGTGGCGGTCGGATCGGTGTTCGTCGCCGAGAAGAGTGCGTTGAACACGCCGATCCCGACCCCGGTCAGGGCGAGCGGCGCCAGCCCGCGCGCGAGGCGTCCCGGAGGAATCCGCCCGAACAGCGCCCCGGCCGCCAGCGCCAGGGACGCCAGGACGAGCGGTGGACGAGGGTCGAGGGTCGTCGCGAGCCCGATCAGCCAGGCGAGGCCCAGGCCGAGCTTGACGAGCGGGCTCGTCCGGCCGAGCGGACTCGCCAGCTGTGCCTCCCCGATCTCGATGGCGACGATCATGCGACCGGACCGCTGGACGGAGCCCGGTCGCGCCGACCCGCGACGGGTGAGGCGTCCGCACGGGCGAGCGAGGCGTCCGCACGGGCGACCGGGCCGTCGCGAACCACGAGTCCGGCGGCCATCTCGACCGCCCGGTGGGCCACGTCACGCACGAAGCGCGGATCGTGAGTGGCGGTGATCAGGCACGTCCCGGCCGCGACGCGCTCGTGCAGGATCTCGACCAGGCCGACGTATCCCCGCCGATCCTGTCCGAAGGTCGGCTCGTCGAGGACGAGCACGCTGGGGTTGCGCACGAGCGCGCAGGCCAGCGACAGCCGTCGCTGCTCGCCCCCCGACAGTGAGTAGGGACTGCGTTCTCCGAAGGTCGCCAGGGGCAGCCGAAGGCGCTCCATCAGCATCGCGGCCGCTGCCCGTTCGGCGGGCTCGAGGCCGAGCATGACCTCGTCGGCCACGCGGTCGGTGAGCAGCTGGTGCTCGGGATTCTGGAACACGTACGCAGCGCGATGGGCCAGTTCGCGGGGCCGCAGCCTCGACGGCTCCACCCCGTGCAGGGTGACGCGACCGCGACCTGGTCGGAGCAACCCGACCAGGAGGCGGGCCAGGGTGGACTTGCCGCTGCCGTTGGCGCCGAGCAGGGCGACCCGCTCGCCCTCGGCCAGCTCCAGCGAGACGTCGATGATGACCGGCAGCGATCGCTCGTAGCCGAACGTCACGCCCTCGGCGACGACGAGCGCCTGCCCGAAACCGGCGTGGGGTACGGTCCAGGTCGGGCCACGATCCCGACTGGCTCGCCCTGCCGCTCGGTCGAGGGCCGCTTCGACCGCCTCGGGCAGCCAGATGCCGGCGCGCCGCATCGCCTCGCCCGAGCGGGCGATCACCGCCTCGGGCGGGCCCTCGTCGAGCGGGGTTCCGTCGGCGTTCAGGGCCAGGAGCCGGTCGGCGAGCGGCCAGGCCTGTTCCACGCGGTGCTCGATGAGGACGACGGTGGCGGCCCGCGTGGAGCGGATCCGCGCCAGACGGTCGAAGAACGCGGCCGTGCCGTCCGGATCGAGGTTGGCGGTCGGCTCGTCGAGCACGAGCAGGCCCGGCCGTGGGGCGAGCACGCCGGCCAGGGCCAGCCGCTGCTGCTGGCCGCCGGACAGCCGGTTCGGCCGGCGCCGTTCGAGCCCGGCCAGGCCCGCCTCGCGGAGCGCCTCCGGCACGCGCTGGCGCATCGCCTCGAGCGGCCAGGCGCGGTTCTCGAGGCCGAAGGCGATGTCGTCCTCGACCCGGTCCATGACGAGCTGGCTCGACGGGTCCTGGAAGACGATGCCCACGCGTTCGGCCACGGCCACCGGCGAGAGGGCCGCCAGCTCGATCCCGTCGAGTTCGATCGTGCCCCGCCAGTCGCCCGGACGATCGCGCGGCACGATCCCGGCGAGCGCCAGCCCGAGGGTGCTCTTGCCCGATCCGGACGGCCCCACCACGAGGAGGCACGCGCCCGGCGCGACCTCGAACGAGACGTCGCGCAGGGCCGGGGTCGGCCGGCCCGCATAGCGGAAGCCGGCCTCGCGAACGCGGATGGCGACCGGTTCGGACGGCCGGTCGCCGAGCGAGGGGCCCGGCGCCGCCGCGACCCGGGTCAGCCGGGGAACCCGTCGAGCACGCCGGTCCGGCGCAGCGACCGGACGAGCGCCAGGGAGCCGAAGCCCACGATCAGCGCGGCGGAGATCGCCATCATCGCCCCGCGGACGAGCTGAACCTCGAGGGAGACCTCGGGATAGTAGAGGACCCAGTCGTGGACCCAGGCCGCCAGCGCGCTGGCGATCCCGGCCACGACGAGGACGGGCAGCGAGTAGCTGCGGTACAGGGTGAAGGCAAAGACGATCTCGGCCGCCGCGCCCTGGACGAAGCCGGAGAGCAGCGTGTCCGGACCCCACTGGCTGCCGATCAGGGTGGAGACGCCCGCGGCCACCATCTCGGCGAAGAGCGCGGCGCCGGGCTTACGGACGATGAGCGGAGCCAGGACCGCGGGCACGAGCCAGACTGCGTAGAGCAGGTCCTTGGCCCAGGGGGCCAGCGCGAAGACCGGGTCCACGGCGGACCAGACGAGGCCCCAGGCCCAGAAGACGACCCCGAACGCCACCCCGATGACGGCGGCGACGACGATATCGCGGGTGCGCCAGGCGGTCGAATCGACCCCGATTCCGGACGTGCGGCCAGCCGCCGGTGCGGCCTCCCGAGGTGAGCTGCTGAGCATGGTTGGCGACCCTCCGACTCGATTCCAAGAACGCCGCCCCGGGTGGTCCGGGAACGGCGTCGAGTCGAGGGATCAGCCTGCTTCCTACGCCGGTGCGAGCCGGTTCAGGTTCGGCGGGTCTGCGGCCTTCGCCGCACTCTCAGCGCGTTCGCGCTCCCCGGAGGCGTATTCGGTTGTGCGGGGATTGTACTCCTGCTCCCGATCGCGTTCCCGGGCCGGATCGGGATGGCCCTGGTGACCCATCCGGGCGTCGCCGGGTGGCGGCCGCCCCGGCCCGCCCGCCGGGTCCGGCGCAACCGTCTGTCGCGCCGTCCTCAGCGATCGAGCGTCAGGGCAAGGGCTCCGGCGATGATGAGCACGGCGCCGATGAGCCGCCTGGCCGCGTCTCTCGTGTCGGTCGCCTCGCCGAGGCGGAACGAGCCCCAACCGGAGACGAGGACGACGGCCGACTCGCGCAGCGGGGCGACGACCGTGAGCGGGGCGAGCGTGTACGCGACGCGGCTCTCCGCCTCCCGCCGCAGGAGCCTGATCGCGCGCCATGGTCGCTGGACGAGGAGCATCCCGGCGGCAAGCCCGGTGACGCCGAGCGCGCCCGCGATCCCGAGCCGTTCCGAGAGCACGAACACCCCGACTGCGACCGCGAAGAGCGGAGCGGTCCCACGGGCGATCAGATAGACGACCGAGAGATCGCCGCGCCGGTAGGCGGCGGACAGGAAGACGAAGTAGACGGTCTCGAGGAGACCCGAGGCGACGGCGAGGGCGAGCGCCTCTGGCGGGACCGCCGGGGTACCGGCAAGGAGGTAGGCCACGACCGCGAACGGCAGACTGACGATGACCCCGGCGACCATCGCCCGGCCCGAGGTGCGGAGCGGGTCGCCGGACGTCTTGAGGATGATATTCCAGGTCGCGTGGATCAACGCGACGAGGCCGAGGATCCCGAAAACGACCGGCGACATCGCGAGCGCCGCCTCAGCGTTCGAGGAGGCTGTGGCCGTCCGGCTCGGCGCCCGGCTCGCTCGTGCTGGCCGGTCTCACTCGAGGGCGAACGTCTTGACGTCTGCCGGATCGATCCGCACCGCCAGCTTGGCACCCGGCTCGTAGGCGAGCGCCTGGCGGCTCGGCATGTCGGCGTAGAAGCGTGCCTGGCGTCCGTCGACCTCGGTCAGCAGGTGGAGCCGGGTCGTCGAGCCGAGGAAGATCTTCACCTCGAGCGTCGCCGGGTGACCCTGGCCGTTGGCGGTGACCTCGACATCCTCGGGTCGGAAGAAGGCGACGGCCCGGTCGGTCGCACCGGCCGGTGCCGGCACGTCGAACGCGCCGCCGAGCACGAGGCGCCCGCTCACGACCGGCAGCTCGAGGGCGTTCCGGCTGCCCACGAACGTCGCCGAGAAGTGCGTCGCGGGCGACTCGTACAGCTCCGGTGGGCGGGCGACCTGCTCGATCTTGCCGTGGTTCATCACCGCCACCCGGTCGGCGATCGCCATCGCCTCGGACTGGTCGTGGGTGACGTAGATCGCGGTCGTCTTCACCAGCTGCTGGACGCGGCGGATCTCGTCGCGCAGCCGGGTCCGGACGAGCGCGTCGAGCGCCGAGAGCGGCTCGTCGAGCAGGAGCACGGCCGGCGACGGGGCGAGCGCCCGGCCGAGCGCACAGCGCTGTGCCTGGCCGCCCGAGACCTGGTTCGGGTAACGGTCGGCCTGGGGCACGAGGCGGACGAGCTCGAGCAGTTCGTCGACCCGGGCCTTCACCTCGGCCGCCGGGCGGTGCCGGACCTCGAGCGGGAAGGCGATGTTCTGGCGAACGGTGAGGTTCGGGAAGAGCGCGTAGCTTTGGAAGACCATCCCGATCGGCCGGTCGCGGGTCGGCACGCTCGTGACGTCCCGGCCGCCGATGAGGATCCGTCCCGCGGTCGGTCGTTCGAGCCCGGCCACCGAGCGCAGGAGGGTCGTCTTGCCACAGCCCGACGGGCCGAGGAGGGCGACCATCTCGCCCGATGTGATCTGGAGGTTGACGTCGTCGAGCGCCCGGACGTGGCCGAACACCTTCGTCACCCCGATCAGGTCGACCCCACTCATCCCTGCTCCCGTTGCTCGATACTGCGTGCGCCCGGAAGGAGCCGGACGGTCTGGCCACGGTTGAAGTAGACGACGGCGGCCGAGAGCGCGAACAGGACGACGAAGTTCACCATCGTCACCGCCGCCAGCCGGTTGAACGATCCGGACTCGCCCGAGTAGGAACGGATCGCCTCGGCGCTCCAGATCGGAACCGTATAGACCCCCCGGGCGATCGTCTGGACCATGGCGAACTCGCCGAAGCTGGTCGCGAAGGCGAGCAGGCCGCCGGTGACGACGCCGGGCTTGATGTTCGGCAGGACGACCCGGCGGACGATCTGGGCCGGCGAGCCGCCGCACGTCTCGGCCGCCTCCGAGAGCCGCTCGATCCCCGCTGCCGCCATCGCCCCGTCGACTGCCCAGTAGAGGAACGGGAAGGCGATCGCGGCATGGCCGAGGACGAGGAGCGGGAACGTGCCCTGGAGGGCGGGTGCCACGATGCCCGAGAACTGCAGGAGCCCGAAGCCGATCACCAGGTAGGGCAGGGCGAACGGGATCGCCGCCGAGAGCTCGACGATCGTCCGGATCCGCGGATTGCGGACGCGCGACCAGTAGGCGGCCGGGACGACGACGAGGATGTCAAGGGTGGCGGTCAGGGTAGCCAGGACGAGCGTCGAGCCGAAGGCGCCGATGACCGCCTGATCGGTGAAGGCCGAGACCCACCAGTCGAGTGTGTACCCGTCGGGCAGGATGTGGGCCGTCCAGCGAGTTGCGATCGAGTACAGGAAGACCGCGACCATCGGCAGGGTGAAGTAGGTGAAGAGCCCGACGAACATGATCGTCTGGCCGATCCGGGCCGGCCGGAGCGGCTCGCGGGTCCGCCCGGGCGAGGTGGCGGTCGTCGCGGTCATCGATTCAGAACCATCGGAGGGCGCGTCGCAGGAGGATCCGGTACGTGATCAGCGAGGCGCTCGCGATCACCATGAGCACGACGGCCAGGATCGCCGCCCGGGCCGGGCCGAGGATGATGTCCGACTGGAGGGCGGTCCCGATCTGGAGGGTGATCAGGTGGACGGCCGTCGCCCCGGACTGGCCGGCAAGGCCGTAGGCGATGCCGTAGATGCCGATCGACCAGGTGAAGATGAGCAGCCAGCCGGCGACGAGGAACGGCGACAGGATCGGCAGGCCGACCCGTCGCCAGAACTGCCAGCGCGTCGCCGAGGCGGTCTGGGCCGCCTCCCACCAGTCGTCGCGGACGATCCCCATGGCCGGGATCGTGAGCAGGACGAAGAGCGGGATGTTCGTGTACTCGTAGGCCATCAGGAGGGCCAGGAACGAGCTCGACCGGGGCGGCACGAAGGGCAGGCCGATCGCCTGGAGGATGAGGGTGAGCATCCCGACGCTGCCCAGGGTGGCCAGGTAGGCGAACGCGAGTCCGATCCCGCCGAAGTTCGCGGCCACGTTCAGGAGGCCGAGCCAGAACGCTCGCCGGCCGGCGAGCATCCGGCTGATCAGCCAGGCAGACGGCGCCCCGACGACGAGGGTCAGGGTCGCGGAGCTGATCCCGAGCACGAGGCTGGTCACGATCGCGCTCTGGTTTACCGGCTGGCCGAGGACGCGCCCCCAGAGGTCGAGCGTCAGGCCATTCGGGTCGACGAACGTCTGGGCGACGAGGAC
>JAJYXX010000435.1 GCA_021801545.1 Chloroflexota bacterium
ACTACGAGGTGGACGAACGAGGTCTCGTCTCGACGGCCCGGATCGTCCCGCCAACGAGCCAGAACCAGGGTGCGATCGAGCAGGACCTCGCCCTCTTCGCCCCGGGCGTCCTCGCCCTCCCGGAGGCAGAGGCGACGCTTCGGCTCGAGCAGCTGATCCGGAGCTACGACCCGTGCATCTCGTGCGCGACGCACTTCCTCGACCTCACGATCGAGGAGGCGTGACGGCGGCCGACTCCGCCCGGCGGCGCGTCGTCGTCCTCGCCTGCGGCGAACCGGAGCGGGGCGATGATGCCGTGGCGCTCCGGGCGATCGAGCGCCTGCCGGCCGCCGCGCTCGGGGCGACCGAGATCCGCCCGTGCCGCTCGCTCGGGCCGGACGACCTGCTCGAGATCGGGCCGGACGAGGCATGCCTGCTCGTTGATGCGGCGGTGGGCATCACACCCGGGGTGGTCATCGGCGGCCCACTCGAATCGCTCCTTGGGCCGGGGCCGGGTGCCGCGATCCCGCGCTCCACCCACGTCCTGCCGGTGGAGGAGGCGGTCTGTCTGGCCGCGACCCTGCGACCGGGGCTGCCGGCGGGCGCCTTCGTCGGCATTGGCGGGGCGTCTTTCGGCTTGGGCGAGGGGCTCTCACCAGCCATGGAGCGCGCCCTGCCGGCCTTCGTCAGCGCGATCGCGGCCGAGATCGAACGGCTCGGGCGCGGCGAGGCTGGCGGGGCCTGATCGCCAGCCAGCGCCCGGCACCCGGCCGTCTCGCCAGCCAGCGCCCGGCGCCCGGCACCCGCCGCCCCGCTGACGCGCGTCGTCCCGCCACCATGGCACGATAGCCCGCGATGTCATCGATCGCCGAGCGCTACAACCGATCCGCCGACGCCTACCTGGGCTGGTGGGGCCCCATCCTCGAGCCGACCGCACTCGGCGTCCTCGACCTCGTCAGCTCGTCGATCCCGGGCGACGGAACCGGGGTCCGCCTGCTCGACATCGGGACCGGGACCGGGACCCTGGCGATCGCCGCCGCCGAGCGCTGGACGGCCGCGCAGATCACCGGCGTCGACGGTTCGACCGGGATGCTCGCGGTCGCGCGCCGCGAGGCCCGTCGCCGGCTCGGCCGCCCGGGCGAGCGCCTCGACTTCGTCGCTGGCCTCGCCGACCGGATGCCGTTCGCCGACGCGTCGTTCGACGTTGCGGTCTCCTCGTTCGTCCTCCAGCTCGTCCCCCACCGGCCGCGGGCCCTCGGCGAGGCGCTGCGCGTCCTCCGCCCGGGTGGCGTCCTGGCGTTCGTGACCTGGCTCGCCTCGGACATACCGTTTGCGCCGGACGAGGCGTTCGATGACGTGCTCGACGAGCTCGGGATCGCCGACCCGGACGAACCGGAGGAGGCGCGGGCCGGCGACTTCGCCTCGGTGGCCGCCGCAGCGGCGCAGATCCGGCGGGCGGGCTTTCGCGAGGTGTCGGCCCGGGAGCAGCTCCTCGTGCACCGCTACGAACCGGCCACGTACCTCGATTTCCTCGAACACTACGCCGAGCGGACGACGTTCGCGGGCCTCGACGAGGCGACGGCCCGCGACGTCCGCGCCTGGACGGCTGAGCGACTGGCCCGACTGGAGCCCGACGCCTTCGTCTGGCGGGCGCCGGTCGTCAGCGTCCGAGCGCGGCACCCGGCGGGCTGACCGGGACGGCCGCGGAGGGCCCGGCGGGCGCCGGCGCGGGTAGCTCGATCAGCCCGCGCCGGAAGCAGTCCCCTCCGACGAAGCCGCGACAGCCGGGGCACCCTCCGCCGGGGCACCGGCCGCCGGGGCTGCCTCGGCGGGCACCGCCACCTCCTCGACGCGCGGCGCGAGGACGTGGATGACCGGCTCGTCCGGATCGGTTAGGAGCGTCACTCCGGGCGGGATCGCGAGATCGCGAGCGCGGAGGACGGCGTCGAAGTCGACGAGCGGCTCGATCGAAACCTCGAAGACCTGCGGCAGGTGGTCCGGCAGGGCGCGGACCTTCACGCTGTCGATGTCGTGGACGAGCGTTCCGCCGAGCTGGCTGACCGCGAGCGATTCGCCGACCGGAACGATCGGCACGTCGACCGTCAGCTCCTCGCTCATCCGCACGAGGAACAGATTGACGTGGAGCGGCCGGTGCGTCACGGGGTGGACGTCGACCCCGTGGATCAGGACCGGCTTCGGCTTCTTGCCGTCGATCGAGAGGTCGATGAGGGCGTTCGGGCCGATCCGGCGCCGGAGGAGCTCGAACCCGTGGGCATCGAGCGTGACGTTCGTCGACGCGATCCCGTGGCCGAACACGACGGCGGGCAGGCGCCCCTGGTGGCGCAGACGTGCCACCGCCTTGCCGGTCACATCCCGGTGTTCGGCGGCGAGCGTGGGGCGGGCGGTTGTCACGGATTCGAACCTCGTGGTGCGGTTCAACGCTCGGGCAGCGTCGCGGCAGCGTCGATCGACGCACCAGGCGCCCGTGGTGTCCTTGGAGCGTACCACAGCGTGCGCTGCCGCCACCGCCCGCAGCCCGTCGCCGCCACCGCCCGCAGCCACCCTCCGGCGTCCGGTGTAGCATCCGCCGCGAACATGGCAGCCACGATCCTGATCGTCGAGGATGAATTCCCCGTTGCGCGCGGCATCCAGTACGCCCTCCAGCAGGAGGGCTACCAGGTTGTGATCGCCCGGTCCGGCGAGGAGGGGCTCGACTACGCCACGAGCCAGGCCCCCGATCTCGTCGTGCTCGACGTCCGCCTGCCGGGGATGGACGGGTTCGAGGTCCTCCGCCGCCTGCGGGCCGCAGGCTCGAAGGCGCCGGTCCTCGTGCTCACCGCGCGCGACGACGAGGTCGACAAGGTGATCGGCCTCGAGCTCGGCGCGGACGACTACTTGACGAAGCCGTTCGGCCTCCGGGAGCTGATGAGCCGGATCAAGGCGCTCCTCCGGCGCGCCTACGGCGACCTGGCCGATGCGGCGGGCGGGCGGGTGATCCGCCACGGTGACCTGCTCATCGACCTCGAGCGCCGGCGCGTTCAGCGCGGCCAGCGCCGGATCCCGCTGACCGCCACCGAGTTCGAGATCCTGCGCCATCTCGCGAGCCGCCCGGGACGCGTCTACTCACGACGCGAGCTGCTCGAACTGCTCCGCGACTACGAGGCGCTCGATCAGGACGAGAAGACGATCAACGTCCACGTCAGCCACCTGCGCGAGAAGATCGAGGACGACCCGTCGAACCCGGTCTTCGTCCTGACGGTCAGAGGTGCCGGCTACGCCTTCGCCGAACGCTGAGGCCGGCGGCGGCCGCCCGGCCGTGGACAGCACAAGCGGACGCCCGGCCGGTGGCGTCACGAGCGGGGGCGCCACGAGCGGGGGCGCCACCGGCACCGACCGCGCGACCCCGGGCCTCCCGCGGCGCGGCGGGCCGGTGCGCCGGTTCCGCCAGCTCCTCCCGCGGACGTTCCAGGGCCGCCTGACGCTCGGCTTCGTCGGCGTCGTCCTGCTCACCCTCGTCCTCGTCAGCGCCCTGGCGATCAACCGGCTCGACGACTACTTCTCCGCCCAGGAGCAGCAGAACCTCACGACCCGGACCGCGGCCGTGGCGAACATCGTCCGGGTCTTCCTCGAGCGTGCGGCGGGGACGCGGCCGGTCGTCGGGCCGAACAACACGCTCGATCCCCAGGCCGCCCTCCTGCTCACCGACGAGGACTTCCTCCAGCCGTTGGCGGACCGGATCGCCCAGGCCGACATCCGGATCCGGATCGGACTGACGACGATCGACAGCACCGGCGCCACGACCGTCGTCCCGGCCCCGGGCGGCGACGTCAGCGCGGCGCTTCAGGCCCCGCCGCTGCGCGGCCAGGCGCGCGAGCAGATCGGGCGGACCGACCGCTTCGCGGTCACCTCGAACCCGCTCTTCCCGTGGGGTCTCGAGGTGACGCTCTCGAGCCCGTACACGTTCCGCGCCTCGACGATCGCCGATCTGACGGTCGTCGTCGGCCTCGTTGCGTTCGTCGCCCTGGTCATCGCCCTCGCCGTCGCGTCGCTCCTCGCCCGGCGGTTCACGACCCCGCTCCGGCGTCTCACCGAGGCGTCGCGGGTGATCGCCGAGGGCGACCTGACGGCCCGCGTCCCGGCCAACCTGGCGAGCGCGGGCTCGTCCGAGATCGCGGCCCTCTCGCGCCAGTTCAACGCGATGGCCGCCCAGCTCGAGGAGAGCGTCGAGATCATCCGCCGCGACCGCGACCGGAGCCGCGAGTTCCTGGCCGACGTCTCGCACGAACTCCGGACCCCGATCGCCGCCCTGCGCACGTTCAACGAGCTGCTCCGGGAGCGCGCCGGCGACGACCCGGTCGCCCGCGCCGAGTTCCTCGAGTCGAGCAGCCAGCAGCTCGAGCGGCTCGACTGGCTCGCCCAGAACCTGCTCGAGATCTCGAAGCTCGACTCCGGGCTCGTGCTCCTCGATCTGCGGCCCGACGACCTGCGCGCGGCGGTCGAGTCCGCGGTGGAGCAGGCCGACGCGGCCGCCCGCCGGCGTGGGGTCGAGCTCGCGCTCCGGCTCCCCTCCCGGCCCGTCCGGGTCCGCCACGACCCGCAGCGGATCGGCCAGGTCGTCAGCAACCTCGTCGGGAACGCCCTGAAGTTCACGCCGCGGGGCGGCTCGGTGACGGTGCAGCTCGAGCCGTATCGCGACGGCGCCCTCATCCGGGTCAGCGACACCGGGGTCGGCATCGACGCCTCCGAGCTGCCCCGGATCTTCGAGCGCTTCTACCGCGGGTCCCGGGCCAACGAGGCCCGCAGCAGCGGCAGCGGCCTCGGCCTCGCGATCGTCCGCTCGATCGTCGACATGCACCACGGGCGGATCACCGTGGAGAGCCGGCTCGGCCAGGGCTCGACGTTCACGGTCTACCTCCCGCACGATCCGCGAGCCGGCGAGGAGATCGCGCCGCCGGCCGATCCGGCGCTCACCGACCGCGCCGCGTCAGGCAGGAGCGTCCGCTGAGCCCGGGCCGGAGGTGACGAAAGCTTTACCGGCCACCCGACCCGGGATGAATCACGATGCGCCACACTGGTGACGGTGTCAGGCGGGAGCGTCATCCGGACGCGGCCCCGGCTATCTGCCCAGCAGACAGGACGAACAGACGACGATGACCGACCCGATCCCGCCGGACCCGTTCCGGCCCGACCAGCAGACCCCCGACCCGATCGATCAACCGCCGACGGGCGCGCCCGGGCAGCCCGACCCGTCGTTGCGCTACTCACCCGCCCCATCACCGCGGCCCGACTGGCGCCGCGAGGCATGGGGCACGCAGGACCAGCCGACCCCCGAGGCCTGGTTCGAGCCGCCGGCTCCGTCAACCCCGCCGCCGGCTCCGGCGACGCCGTCGCGGCGCGGCAGCAGCCCGGTCGCCCTCGTCCTCACCGCCTCGCTCATCTCGGCGATCCTCGCCTCCGGTGGCACGTACCTCACTCTGAGCGCATCGGGTGCGCTCAATCGCGCCTCGGCCCCGGCCCCGGCCGCGATCGGCGAACCGGCCGGCGCGACATCGCCGGCCCTGGCCGGTGAATCGGCCATCGTGGCCGTGGCCAAGAAGGTCAGCCCGGCGGTCGTCACGATCGTCTCCGAGGGGACGCCCCTGACCGACCAGATGTTCCCCTTCCAGGTTCCCGGCCAGCCGGTGCCGGAGGGGATCGGGTCGGGGGTCATCTTCGACTCGAACGGCTGGATCCTCACCAACCGCCATGTCGTCGCCGGCAGCCAGAAGCTGACCGTCCGCCTGAACGACGGGCGCCGGTTCGACGGCCGGATCTACGGCATCGACACGCTCACCGACCTCGCGATCGTCAAGGTCGAGACGACCGGCCTGCCGGCGGCCCCGATCGGCGACTCGTCGACGATCCAGGTCGGCCAGCTCGCGATCGCGATCGGCAGCCCGCTCGGGACGTACTCGAACTCGGTGACCAGCGGGATCATCTCGGCCCTCGGGCGGACGATCCAGGTCCAGGGCGGCCAGATCACCAACCTGATCCAGACCGATGCTGCGATCAACCCCGGCAACAGCGGCGGCCCGCTCCTCGATGCGGCCGGCAACGTCATCGGGATCAACACCGCGATCGCCAGCAACGGTCAGGGGATCGGGTTCGCGATCCCGATCAACATCGCCCGCCCGATCATGCAGCAGGCGCTCGCGGGCGAAAAGCTCGCCCGACCGTGGATCGGCGTCCGCTACCAGATGATCGACTTCGCGCTCCAGGAGGCGGAGAAGCTGCCAGTCGCGCAGGGCGCCTGGATCTCGGGCGGTCAGGACGCCACCGGCCAGCCCCAGCCGGCGGTCGTGCCGGGCAGCCCGGCCGAGAAGGCCGGCCTCAAGGAGGGCGACATCATCACGAGT
>JAJYXX010000022.1:0-2545 GCA_021801545.1 Chloroflexota bacterium
ACCCGCTCTCGCCGCCGCCCTCGCCGCGCCGGGCCCGGTCGAGGTCCCGCTCGACGAGGTGGTCCCCGACGAGCCGGAGCCGGTGCCGATCCCCTGACGGCGCCTGAGCCGGTGCGGGCGCCGAAGCCGGGGCCGGGGCGGGCGCCGAAGTCTGCGCGGGCGCCGGAGCCGGTGGTTGTTCCGGCGATCGTGATCACCTCGGATCGGGGCCACATCCGCCAGCTCCTCGACATCGATCCGTCGGGACCTCGCGTGGAGGTGTGAGAGGCTTGATGCCCCACGGGCCGCTCGCGCCACGGCGCTCGCTCCACGGCGCTCGCGAGCCTTGACAACCACGCCGTATCCGTTATTGTCAGGCACACAGGATACGGAGGATATGACGATGGAATTCACGCAGGCGTTCTACTCGCCCCGCGAGATGGCGGAGCTGGCGGGCGTCCATCCGTCGACCGTCATGGCCTGGATCCACTCGGGGCGGCTGTATGCGGTCAAGCTCTCGGAGCGCACGTACCGGATCCCGAACCGGGCGGTCCGCAAGATGCTTGCGCCCGAGACGGTCCGACCACCCCGGATCATCGATCGACCGGACGAGATCGTCGATATCGAGGCCTGGAATCGTGAGCTGATGCGCGAGCATCTGTGATTCCGCTCGACCATCACGCCTTCGAGCAGCGCAAGTCTCGGATCATCGCGATTGTCGATCAGCTCGGAGACGTGGATGTCCAGGACACAGGCCGACGCGGTCAGCAGCGCCAGCTGGTCGTCCAGGTCGGTGTACCGGGCGACGGCCGGCCGCTCGAGGCGACGTTCAAGTATGCCGAGGCGTACCGCCTGGACGGGCGAAGGTGGCGGCTCGTCGAGTATTCCTACGAGTACCTCGATCGAGCCCGCGGCGGACGGCTTGCCTATCACTATCACGACCTGCGACGCCACATAGCTGTCTTTCACGTCCACTGCGTACGGGCCGAGGGCCGCACCTCGGTCTCGCACTTTCGCGCCTACGAGGTTGACCTGTTCGAGGCGCACGCAATCTTCGCGCAGTGCTACGTCTCAGGGCGCCCGATTGACTGCTTCGGGCTTCACCCGCTGAAGGTATAGAGGGACTGACCTGATGATCAATCTGACCGGCAAGAGCGCCGTCGTCACCGGCGGCTCACGAGGCCTCGGCCGCGCGATCTGCCTGCGCCTGGCGGAGCAGGGCGCCGACATCGCGTTCAGCTACCGGGGCAACGAGACGGCGGCGCGCGAGACGGCGGCCGCGATCGAGGGGTTCGGCCGGCGGGCGGTCGTCTTCCAGGGCGACGTCAAGGAACCGGAGACCGCCGAGGGGCTGGTCCGGGCGGCGCTCGACGCGTTCGGCAAGATCGACATCCTCGTCAACAACGCCGGGATCACCCGCGACGACCTGATCATGCGGATGAGTCTCGAGGCGTGGCGCGAGGTGCTCGAGACGAACCTGTTCGGGGCGTTCTACACGATCAAGGCGGCGACCCGGCCGATGCTCAAGGCGCGCGGCGGGCGAATCGTGAACATCACGTCGGTGAGCGGCCAGGCTGGGCAGATGGGCCAGGCGAACTACTCCTCGGCGAAGGCGGGGTTGATCGGGCTGACGAAGGCGACGGCCCGCGAGCTCGCCTCGCGCGGGATCACCTGCAACGCCGTGGCGCCCGGATTCGTGCTGACCGAGCTGACCGAGGGGCTGCCCGACGCGCTCAAGGCCGAGATCACCGCCCGCACCCCGCTCGGGCGGTTCGGGACGCCCGAGGAGATCGCCTCGGCCGTCGCCTTCCTCGCGTCGGACGAGGCGGCGTTCATCACGGGCCAGGTGCTGGCGGTGGATGGCGGCCTGGTGATGATGTAGGGTGCGGCGGGGCGCGGCGTGCGGGCCGGGCGGCGCGGCGGCGGGGGCGGCGCGGCGGGCCGCACGTCCGCGGGCCGGGGCGACTCGTGTCGGGGCGCGGAGGGCTCACCCGCACCTTCCGGCCCTGCGGCCCTCACCCGCGGCTTCTGGCCCCGCGCGTCCCTCGCCTGCCGAGCGGATCGCGCCGTCGCCGCGCCTTCCGACCCCGCAATCTTCGTCAAAGTTCGGCTCCAGAACACTATCCGGCTCGCGGCCCGGCACGTGCGCCAGCGCCCCCAGATTCCGCTCCTGATCCTCGCCAATGAGCCGCCCACGCGCATCAGCGAGCCTTCCGCGCCCGATTCGGGGCTGCGGCCCGGTTCGGAGCAGCGTGATCGGCCCGAACCTCCGCGTAGTGCTCTGCCCGTCGCACATTGGTGAGGAAAGCAGGGGCGCGGGCGTGACGGCAGGTGCGAGGGGGCGATTTTTCCTCGTCAAAGTTCGGCTCCGGAACACTATCCGGCTCGTGGCCCGGCACATCCCGCCAGCGCCCCCAGATTCTGCCCCTGATCCTCACCAATGCACTCCCCACGCGCATCAGCGAGCCTCTTGCGCCTGGTTCGGGGCCTCGGGCTTGGCCCGGACCCGCTTCGTCGGCCCGAACCTCCGCGTAGTGTTCCCGGGCCGCACATCCGCGAGGAAAGA
>JAJYXX010000022.1:2645-6318 GCA_021801545.1 Chloroflexota bacterium
AATGCACTCCCCACGCGCATCAGCGAGCCTCTTGCGCCTGGTTCGGGGCCTCGGGCTTGGCCCGGACCCGCTTCGTCGGCCCGAACCTCCGCGTAGTGTTCCCGGGCCGCACATCCGCGAGGAAAGAAAGCCCGTTGATCGCGCCGTCCGGGTCGCGAAGCCACGTCCGGATCGCTCGGCCGTCGAACGGGAACGCGTTGCGCAGCAGCGCACGATGGCGCGCGAGCATGCGGCGGTTCATGTCGGTCTCCGCGATGGCCACCCAGCAGCTCACCGTCGCCGGGTTCCAGCCGCGCTCTCGGGCGGGTGTCCGTGCCAGCCGTCGATAGCGATCGACCTGGGCGACGAGTCCGGGTGGATTCGGAACCTCGGACTTCAACTCGACGACGAGGAGCGCGCGGCGCGCCTCGTGCCAGGCGAGCACGTCGATCGACCCGCGCTCGCCGTACACGGAGAACGTCGCCTCCGCGGCGCACTCCCAGCCGGCGAGCGCGGCGAACAGTTCGGCGACGCGCTCGTGCATCGCCGTGTGGGCGGCGTTCGCGACACGCTCGATCTCGCCGCCTCGATACGACGGGTCGAACGGGAGCCCGACCTCCAGTGCCGCGCCGATCGCGCGCACGGCCGAGAGTTGGAGGGTGCCGAGGTGACCCCGCTCGACCCGCGACACCTGGGTCCGCGATACGCCCGCCGCCGACGCCACATCCGACTGGCGAAGCGCTCGCTGAATCCGGATTGCACGAAGAACTCGGCCGACACCCTGATCGTCCACGAGGAGATCATGAGCAGGGCCGCTCATCCCCGGCTCACCGACCGCTCACCCGCCGCTCACCGACCGCTCACCCGCCGCTCACCCGCCGCTCACCGACCGCTCACCCGCGGCCTGGACGAGCGGCTCACCCGCGGCGCCCGTCGTCCTCGGCCGACTCCGGGGCCCGGGCGCTCTCCAGCGGCGAGCCGACCCGCTCGAGTAGCTCGGCGCCGACCTGACGGAACCGCGGATCGGGATCGTCGAGCAGGTCGAGCGCGATGGCAGAGACCGGCGCGCGATGGCAGAGACCGGCGCGTGATGTGCCGGCGGCCACGCGGACGTGAACCGCGGAACGACCCGCAGCACGACGTTCGGATCTCGGCTCTCCCGAAGGTGGTAGCGGCGGATGATCTCGCCGACCCGGCCGTCGTCGACAGGCCTCGACGCTGTCCGCTCCGACGAGGCCGAGCCGGAGGTCGGACGCGGCCGTCGGCCCCGGAGAGCATCGGGGCCGGATCACGGCGAAGGGCCTCGAGCTGGGAGGGATGGGCGCGCAGCGGCCTTCGGACGCCCGGGTTCGCTGCAAATGGGGGCCTTGACGCGCTCCATATGGGTGTCTATACTCGCTACAAATGGGTGCCTACAAGCCGAACCAAGCCCCTGAGAGGTCCGTCGTCTATCGCGCCCGGGTCGTTGACGCGGAACTCGCCGCCGGCCTCGGAGCGACAGGCGCGGTTCTCATCGAGGGTCCCCGCGGATGCGGAAAGACCGAGACCGCACGTCATGCCGCACGGAGTGAGGTTCGCCTCGACGTTGACGACGAGGCTCGCGCCGCGGGGCTCGTGGCTCCTGCCGTGCTGCTCGCGGGTGACCGCCCGCGCCTCATCGACGAGTGGCAGCTCGTGCCCGCGGTGTGGAACCACGTCCGGCGCGAAGTAGATGATCACCCCGACCAGACCGGGCAGTTCGTCTTGACCGGATCTGCGGTGCCTTCCGACGATGCGACTCGCCACAGCGGCGGTTTGCGCTTCACCCGTCTGCGAATGCGGCCAATGTCCCTGGCGGAGACCGGTCACTCGACGGGTGATGTCTCGCTCGCCGCCCTATTCGCCGGCGAGGACCCGCGTGCTCGTGATCCGGGCCTCACGATCAAGGATCTCGCGGAACGAATCGCTGTCGGCGGCTGGCCCGGCCTGCTCGGCCGCACGCCCGACCAGGCTCTCGTCGCACTTCGTGGCTACCTCGACGAGGCGCGCCGGGTCGATCTGGTCAGGCTTGATGGCGTTCGCCGCGACCCAGAGAACGTCGCCCGGGTTCTGCGATCGCTGGCACGGAACGTCGCGACGGCAGCATCTGCCCGCTCGATCGCCGCCGACGTGGGAGGTTCCGATGGACCGATCGACCACCACACCGTACTGGACTACATCGCAGCGCTGACGCGCCTCTTTGTCCTCGAAGACCTGCCGGCGTGGTCTCCGGCGCTTCGCTCACGAAGCATCCTGCGGACGGCCGTTACGCGCCACTTCGTGGATCCATCGCTTGCCGTCGCGGCGCTAGACGCGAGGCCCGAACGACTCTTGCGAGACGTTGAGACCCTGGGTCTGCTGTTCGAGTCCTTGGCTGTTCGTGACCTGCGCATCTATGCCCAGGCGCTCGACGCGACCGTCTTTCACTACCGGGACAACAATGGGCTCGAAGCGGATGCCGTCGTGCAGCGACGGGATGGCAGTTGGATCGCCCTCGAAGTCAAACTCGGCCAGGCGGCGATCGATGGTGCGGCAGCCAACCTCCTGCGGTTGGCCGATCGGGTCGATACCGACAGACATGGCAAGCCCGCGGTGCTCGCTGTCATCACCGGGTGGGGATACGGCTATCGCCGTCCGGACGGTGTCGCTGTGATCCCGGTCGGAGCACTCGCGCCCTGATCCGCCCCGGCAACCACCGCATTACAGACGATCTCTCCCATCACCTATGGTGCTCGCGCACATGACGGATCGCGATAAGCAACCGGATTTGCCTCAGCTCCCGGCGACGCCCGGCGCTTCCCGATGGAGATCGTCGTCAACCAGATCCCGTTCGCGACCCGCCTCTACCTGTCCGCGATCGCGGATCATGTGGCAGACTGGAACCGTCGCATTGCACGAGGCATCGGTCATGGTGCGGACAAGGCGCCGGCGGGGGGCCGCCGATCCGGGCTCGGACCGATCCGGGCACGGGTGGTAGCCGGATCGCTCGGAGGACACGTGAACGATTGGGGCAGCGACGAGCACGAGCTCGTTCGGCGATGTCGGGCAGGGTCCGAGGCCGCCTACGCCGAACTCGTCCGACAGCACCGCCCACGCCTGTACACGCTCGCCTATCGGCTGATCGGGGATCGCGAGACCGCGGAGGACGTCGTCCAGGAGGCGTTCCTGGCCGCCTTCAAGGCGATCGACCGCTTCGAGCCGAAGCCTGCCCTGGCGCCCTGGCTGAACACGATCGCGGTTCGGATCGCGAAGCGCGCGGCTGGGCGCCGGCGGGCGCGCCCGAGCGCCTCGCTCGACCGGATGGCGACCGACCGGCTGGCGATCGACGACGACGCCCCGCTCGCCCTCGCGGATTTCGCGATCGTGGACCCGGCCGGCGACCCCCACGTCGCGGCCGAGACGGCCGAACTCCGGCGCGAGCTGGCGGCCGCGATCGAGGGATTGCCGTTCACGTACCGGGCGGCCGTCGTCCTGCGCTATGTCATCGGGCTCGACTACGCCGAGGCGGCCCAGAGCCTCGATGTCCCGCTGAACACGTTCAAGAGCCAGCTGCTGCGCGGGACGCGCCTGCTCCGTGATCAGCTTGCGGGCCGGCTCGACGTGCCCGGCCGGCCGATCGTCATCGGCCGCCGGCCCCAGGATGCCCAGGGCGGCACTCGGGAGCCTCGGGGGGCTG
>JAJYXX010000053.1 GCA_021801545.1 Chloroflexota bacterium
TGGCGCCCGCCCTGACGAAGATCCGGGACGCGATGCTCACCCATCCGGAGATGGTCGGCGGCAACCGCGAACGGCTCGACACGTCGCTGATGAAGGCGCTGCCCGGCCGAATCGTCAGCAAGTCCGGTATGGAGGCGCTCCGTGGGCTGGCGATCTTGCGCGGGGCGCGGCCGAGCGGGCGGGGTGGGTCGTCGGGCATGGCGATCAAGATCGAGGACGGGGACGGCTACGAGCGCGCGAGCTGGGCGGCCACGATCGAGTCGCTCGTCCAGGCCGGCGTCATCGAGGGGCAGCCGCTCCGTGCACTCGCGCGCTACCATCGACCTGCCTCGCTCGACCCGCACGGGCGCCTGGCGGCCGAATCCGTCGCCGACTTCGAACTCGCGCCGGTCGGCGAGCTGGTCGGCTGAAGCGGGCGCCGATGACGGGCGCGACCCGATGAACTTCTCCGGTGACCCCTACCGGCTGCTCGGACTGGCCCCGGGGGCGACGAGCGAAGAGGTGAAGCGCGCCTACCGGCGCCTGGCCAAGCTGTACCACCCCGATTCGGCCGGCGGCGCGACGACGGCCCGGTTCATCGCCGTCCAGGGTGCGTACGAGATGCTCATGACGAGCGCGAGGCGAGCCGGTCAGGGGATGCACGGCGGAACCGCCGGGCCTGCGTCTGGTTCGAGAGCTCGCCCGGCGCCGGGCAGTCGACCGGGGGCCGGTGGGCGGCCCGCGCCGGGTGGTGGGCCGGGAGCACGTCCTGGTTCCTCGGCCTCCTCGTCGCACGAGACGGCAGGACGGCACGAGCGAACCCGGCACGAGCGAACCCGGCGCGGCGACCGGGGCGATCGCGGCGACCGGGGCGACCGGTCCGTCCCGCGGGCGCGGCCCGGCTCCACCTCGTACGACGGGGCGGATCCCGAGGGGCCGGAGCCCACCTGGCAGGGAGCCACCTGGTACGGGGAGTCGTCGGGGACGTACTGGACGGTCAACCCCAAGGAGTACGCGGACCCTCGCAAGCATGGACCCGAGTACCAGGCCCGGGGCCGCCGCGTCGCGGCGAGCGATCCGGCCGGTACTCACCCGTCGGACGCCGGCCCGGCCTCTCGATCCGGCCGCGCTGCGGCTGCCGCCGGTGTCGCCGCTGGTCCCGTGGCCGCTGCCAGTGCCACAGCCGGTGCCGCCGCTGCCCCGCCCGGCAGTGCCGCCCCGCCCGGCAGTGCCGCCCCGCCCGGCAGTGCCGCCCCGCCTGGCCCGGATCCCGCCGGAACGCACCGCTGGCGCCTGCGACTCCCGTTCCCGTTCCGCCGTCGCGTACGATGAGCACGATGACCAGGCGGCATGTCACGAGCGACCTTTCGAGCGCGGCGCAGGAGTACCTCCTCGCCCTTCGCGTCATGGCCGGCGACGGCTCGCACGTGACGGCGGCGCAGGTGGGCCGCCGGCTCGGCGTCTCCACCCAGGCGGCGAGCGAGATGTTCCGGCGCCTGACTGCGGACGGTCTCGTCTGCCAGGCCGACGGACGGGATCTCGCGCTCACCGAGGCGGGGCGGGCGGCAGCCGACGCGATCTTCCGGCGGCACGCCCTCGTCGAGTGGCTGCTGACCGCGGTCGTCGGGCTGCCGTGGGCCGAATCGGACGAGGAGGCGATGCGTCTCCAGGGGGTGATCTCGCCGCGCGTCGAGGCGCGGCTCGACGAGCTGCTCGGCCACCCGGAGACGTGCCCACACGGCAATCCGATCGACGCCGCCACCGCTCGACGCCGCCCGGCCGGCATCCCGCTCTCGGCGGTCGAGGCCGGCCAGCGGGCGACGATCTACCGGATCACCGAGGATGCCGAAGAAGATCCCGGGCTGCTCTCCTACCTCGAGGCGCGGGCACTGACCCCGGGGGCTCGGATCACGGTCCTCGCGAACTCCGAATCCCTCGACTCGCTGACGCTCGAGGGGCCGCGTGGGCGGGCCACGCTCGGTCTTCGTCCGGCCTCGCTGATCCGCGTTCTGCCGGGCGAGGCGGACCCGGCGCTCTTCCACCGCGTCCCCGACCGGGCCGGCCGTCCGGGCTGAGGCGCACGCTCCCGGGCGGCAGGGCGCGGCTCAGCTCGACCCGACCCGCTCGACCCGACCCGCCCGGCTCGACCCGCCCGACCCGACCCGACCCGACCGGCTCGGCTCGCCCTGCCCAACCGCCGGCCGTTCTTCGGAGCGCGACAAACCGCCCGAACCAGGCGGCCGGCCGACCGTCCGGGGCCTTCCGCGGCTCGGCTCGCCCTGCCCAACCGCCGGCCGTTCTTCGGAGCGCGACAAACCGCCCGAACCGGGTTGCTGGTGGGCCGTTTCGAGCGTGGCTCCGTCCTCTCTGGGGCACGAATCTGGTGATTGGTCCTGTTGGGCAGAACGCCGGCCAGAGAACCGGGTGGCGACCGGGTGAGCAGCGCCGCCCCGAGACGGGTTCCGCTCGGTCAGTCCTGCTGGGCGGAACACGCGTCCGACGAGTGGGAGGCCCCCGCGCCGCGCTGAGCCGGCGGAGATGGTCCCCGCGCCCCGGCCGGCCCCCGAGGCGCCGGACGGGCGCCCGGCCCCTACAATCGACGCATGTCAGACATTCGTGTCCGGATCGCTCCGAGTCCCACCGGCCCGCTCCACATCGGGACGGCGCGGACGGCGCTCTTCAACTACCTCTTCGCCCGCCGCGTCGGCGGGACGTTCGTTCTCCGGCTCGAGGACACCGACGTGGCGCGGTCCTCGATCGCTTACGAGAAGGATATCCTCGACGGGCTCCACTGGCTCGGGCTCAGCTGGGACGAGGGTCCCGACGTGGCCGGTGGGTCCGACCGTGGGCCGTTCGCGCCGTACCGCCAGATGCAGCGCCTGGCGAGATACGCGGAGGCGGCCGAGCGGCTCCTGGCCGAGGACAAGGCGTACCCGTGCTACTGCACCCCGGACGAGCTCGATGCCGAGCGCCGACGCCAGGAGGCGGCCCACCTGCCGCCGCGCTACAGCGGCCGCTGCGCAAGCCTGACGCTGGACGAACGAGCGGCGTTCGAAGCCGAGGGTCGGCGGCCGGCGCTTCGCTTCCGGATCACGCCGGGCGTCGTCACCTTCGACGACATCGTGCGCGGCCACGTCGAGATCGACGCCAGCGCGCTCGGCGGCGACCTCGTCATCGTCCGCGCCGACGGCACGCCGCTCTACCACTTCACGGTTGTCGTGGACGACGCCGCGATGCGGATCAGTCACGTCATCCGGGGCGAGGACCACCTCTCGAACACGCCGAAGCACATCCTCCTCTTCCGGGCGCTCGGCTACCCGGAGCCGGCCTTCGCCCACCTGCCGCTCATCCTCAACCCCGACCGGACGAAGATGAGCAAGCGCAAGAGCCGGACCGCGATCAGCGACTACATCGCCGAGGGGTTCGTCCGTGAGGCGATGGTCAACTACCTCGCCCTCCTTGGTTGGTCGACCGGGACCGAGGAGGAGGTCCTTTCGCTCGACGAGCTCGTCGAGCGCTTCGAGCTCGAGCAGGTGAACAAGGCGGGCGCGGTCTTCGATCGCGAGCGCCTCGAGTGGCTGAATGGTCAGTGGATTCGCCGCCTACCGGCCCCCGAGCTCGTGGACCGGCTGCGGCCGTTCCTGGAGGCGGACCTGGTCGCCGGGCGGATCGAACGGATGCCATCGGACGACGAGATCGCCGCCCTCGTCCCGCTCGTCCAGGAGCGCCTCCCGGTCCTCGGGGCGATCGGTGAGCTCGTCGGTTTCCTGTTCGTCGAGTCGGTCCCGCTCGACCCGGCCCTCCTCGTCCCGAAGCGCTGGGACGCCGCGACGGCGCTCGCCGGGCTCCGGGCCGCCCGCGAGACGATCGCGGCGAACGGCGAGATCGCGTTCGATCACGGTGGCCTCGAGGTCGCCCTCCGCGGGCTGGCCGAGACGCGCGGCTGGAAGGCCGGCGACCTGTTCATGGCGATCCGGGTCGCCTTGACCGGCAAGACGGCGACGCCGCCGCTCTTCGAATCGATGGTCGCGCTCGGCTACCGGCGGACGCTCGAGCGGCTCGACCGGGCCGTCGCCCTGCTCGAGGGTTCGACCGCGCCCGCCGCGAGCTGACGCCGCCACGACCCGCCGCCACCTGAAACGACCACCCCGGCGCCCGCCAATGTGCCGTTAACGTTGCCCGTTATTCTCGAAGGCGATGGCACGCACCATTCTCCTCGTCGACGATGAGCCGACGCTCCGCGAGACGGTCGCCGAAGCCCTCGAGGCCGATGGTTACCGGGTCGTCAGCGCGGCCGACGGCCGCGAGGCTCTGGCCCGCTTCCGGGCGGAGCGGCCCGACCTCGTCCTCCTCGACCTCATGCTGCCCGAGCTGTCGGGGGTCGAGGTCTGCCGGATCATGCGCGCCGAGTCCGGCGTCCCGATCCTCATGCTGACCGCCAAGAACTCCGAGCTCGACAAGGTCGTCGGACTCGAGGTCGGCGCCGACGACTACGTGACGAAGCCGTTCAGCCTGCGGGAACTCACCGCCCGCGTTCACGCCCTGCTGCGGCGAGCAGACCAGCAGGTCGCCCTCGAGGCCGTTCCTGCGGTCATCGATCTCGGGCGGGTCCAGGTCGACCTGGCCGGCCGCCGGCTCCTGCGCGACGGCCGGGCCGTGCCGATGAAGCCGCGGGCGTTCGAGCTGCTCGCCTTCCTCGTCCGCCATCCTGGGCAGGTCTTCACCCGTGACCAGCTCCTCGAGCACGTCTGGGGGTACGACTACGGGGGTGAGACCCGGACCGTCGATGTGCACGTCCACTGGCTGCGGACCGAGATCGAGCCCGATCCGGCGCACCCGGCGCTGATCCAGACCGTCCGCGGGATCGGCTACGTCTTCCGCCGTTCCGGCTGACGGTGCACCCCGCCCCGCCTCGGGTACGGTGAACGCGCCCACGCCCGGACGAGGGCGGTCCATCGGCCAGAGCGTGACGGGTTTCACGCAGCGACGATCCTGCGTTCACGAAGCAGACCCAGCCTGCCCGCATGGAGCCGGATCGCTGATGCGCATGAACGAACACGATCCCGCCGCCAGCGATCGCTGGCCGCTCGTCCGGGCGATCGAGCCGCGCGACGTGCTCGTGCTACATGCGACGGTCCTCGCGTCGCTCCACCGCCGGCGCAGCTACCCGGAGACGTGGCTGGCGCGTCGCTTCGGCCAGGACGTCGAGGCGATCCGGGCCCATCTGACCCTCCTGACCAGTTGCCAGCTGCTCGTCGATTCGTTCTGCCGTGAGAGTGCCTATCTGCTGGTGACCCGCCACCTGACGGCCGAGGATGCCGAGCGCGTCCTGAGCGTCAGCCCGGTGGATGTCGCCTACGCCATACGCTGGCTCGAGCTCAATGATGGGCTCGTCCTGACGCCGTGGCCGAGCTGGCTCGGGAGCGCCTCGCGGTCCTGATCGGCGGGGGACGGGCGCCTCGGGCTATCCTTCGCGTCATGCGACTGAGCCAGCTCTTCTTTGCCACCCTCCGCGATGACCCGGCCGACGCGGAGATGCCCTCCCACCGACTGCTCGTGCGGGCCGGCTACGTGCGCCAGCTCGGGTCCGGGATCTACTCGCTCCTGCCCCTCGGCTTCCGGGTGACGAAGCGCGTTGAGCAGGTGATCCGCGAGGAGATGAACCGGATCGGCTGCCAGGAGATGGAGATGCCGGTCGTCCATCCGGCCGACGTCTGGCGCCGGAGCGGCCGCTATGACGTCATCGGCCCGGAGCTGGCCCGGTTCAAGGACCGGGCCGGGCGCGACATGGTCCTGGCGATGACCCACGAGGAGGTGGTCGCCGGGCTCCTCGCCGACATCGTCCGCTCGTATCGTCAGCTGCCCGTCCTCGTCTACCACTTCCAGACGAAGTTCCGCGACGAGCCACGCTCGCGGGGCGGGCTGATCCGGGTCCGCGAGTTCGTCATGAAGGACTCGTACAGTTGCGATCGGGACGAGGCGGGCCTCGACCGCAGCTACTGGCTGCACCACGCAGCGTACAGCCGGATCTTCGAGCGGCTCGGCCTGAAGACGATCGCTGTCTCGTCGGACGTGGGGATGATGGGCGGCTCGCAGGCCCACGAGTTCATGGTCCTCAACCCGGTCGGCGAGGACGTCCTCGTCATCTGCGAGGCGTGCGGTCACTCGGCCAACCTCCAGGTCTCGCAGGTCCCCAAGCCCGAGCCGCCGGCCGAGACACCGCTGCCGCTCGCGGAGGTCGCGACCCCGGGGACGGCCACGATCGCGGATCTTGCCGCGTTCCTCGGTATCGGCACCGACCGGACGGCCAAGGCGACGTTCTTCGTC
>JAJYXX010000440.1 GCA_021801545.1 Chloroflexota bacterium
CGGCCTCGTTCGCGCTCTGGCGGGGCGACCTGACCGATGCCCGGCGCGCGGCCGAGCGCGGCTGGGAGCGCGTTCGCGAAACCGAGGACTGGAGCCTGATGGCGAAGATGGCGGCGACGGCGCTCGAGGTAGACGCCGAGATCGCACTCGCTGCCCGGGAGCGGCGGGAGATCGCCACGATCGCGGCCGCCCGGGCACACGCGGCAGAGGTCCTCGCGGCGGCCCGGGCCGCGGTCACCGCTGCCGGTGTGCCGGCCTCGTTCGGCTCCCGGCGTGGGGCGGAAGCGATGCTCGCCACCGCGGCCGCCAGTCGTGCCCGGCTGGACGGACGGACCGATGCCGCGACGTGGGCTGCGGTCGCCGACGACTGGGCGGCGGTCGGGGACCGCTACCAGGTCGCCCGGGCCCGCTGGCGCGAGGCCGAGGCGTTCCTGGCGGCCGGTGACGACGCGCGCGCGGCACGTCGGCTGGCGCGCCGGCCGCTTCTCGAGGCGGCCCGAATCGCTGCCGAGCTGGGGGCCGGACCATTCCTCCGCGAGCTCACCGAGCTGGCCGGCCGGGCGCTCATCACGCTCCCGGGGCCGCCGGCGGCGACCGGCTCGTGGGTCGCCGCCGGACCGGGCGCGGGAGCCGCACCGGTCGCCGCCGCCGCACCGGGCGGTCAGCGGTCGGATCGCCGACTGTCGGATCGCCGGCTGTCGGACGGCCGGGCGCCGATCGCCGGGCAGGCCGGCCCACCGTCCGATCTCGTGCGCGGGTTCATCGGCGAGCCACCGCCGAAGCGGACCGACACGTTCGGTCTCTCTCCCCGCGAGAAGGAGGTCTTGGCGCTCATCACCCAGGGCCGCACGAACCGTGAGATCGGGGCGCGCCTGTTCATCACCGATCGGACGGCCGCCGTCCACGTCAGACGGATTCTCGGCAAGCTCGGGGTGTCCGGCCGGGTCGAGGCGGCCACGGTCGCGATCCGCCTCGGTCTCACCGACCGCCAATCGCGCTGAGCCAGCCTCGACCGTTGGCCCCGTCGCGCTGAGCCTCGACCGTTGGCCCCGTCGCGCTGAGCCAGCCTCGGCGGCGCCGGAATTCCTCATCCACCGGGCGGGGCCCGGTGGGACGTCGCCCGACAGCACGAGACCCGGACGGGAGGATCGTCCGGGCCTCGAGTCGGTTGACGACCGCCACGCGATGGGCACGCGTCGCGGCGTCTGAACTGTGAGCTGGCCCGACCAGCGGAAGCCAACCGTATCCCTCGTTCGACCTATCGGCAACCCGACGATCGTACTGGCCGGGACGATTGTGGATGGCCCGAAGGTACCCCTCGGTTGGCCCGCAGCATGCCCCCGCTCCCGCAGCATGCCCCCGCTCCCGCAGCATGCCCCCGCTCCCGCAGCATGCCCCCGCTCCCGCAGCATCAGAAGGGCTACCGAACGCGTTTTCGGTGATCCACGGGCGCTGGCCGCCCGCGGCCCGACCTCTCGGAGTCTCGACCTCGTCGTCGGCAGCATCAGAAGGGCTACCGCTGACCGGATCCCAGCCCCGGGAAAGCTGCGACTCGCTCATTCGCCGGGTCCGTGAGCACCAAGCCCGCCCGGTAATCCTTCTCGTGCTACGACGGCCCGTGCTACGACGCCTGTTCCGACGCCTGCCAATCCGGCGCCGACGGTAACCCTTCTCGTGCTACGACGGCTCGGAGTGGCAGTCGGAGCCGGCCCGGAGCCGATACCGGCCCGGAGCCGATACCAGCCCGGAAGCCGGCGCCGGCACCGAGCTCCCGTCCGTGAACGACCTGTTCGGGAATTTACGGCTAAACTCGGTGGTCGTGTCCGACCCGGGGACCCGTCCCGGCTTTGCTGGACCCGAACCCCATCGATCCACCGCGGAAAGGCTCATCGGCTCATGCGCATCGCACGATTCCTCGCTCTGCCGGCCCTGGTCGCCGGCCTCGCCGTCCTCCTCGCCGCCTGCTCCGGCAGCACCGCCGGCCCCGGCTGGACGTACGCCCCACCACCGCCGGCCACGGCCGCTCCCGCCCCGGCCTCGTCGGCCGCCCCGTCGGCCGCCCCGTCGGTCGCCCCGTCGGTCGCACCATCGGCGGCGTCACCAGGTGAGTCCCCGGCCACTTCGTCGGCCCAGCCGTCGGGTGTCGTGTTCAAGCTCGTTGCCCAGAACATCCAGTTCGACCAGTCTTCGCTCGAGGCGCCGGCGAACCAGCCGCTCACGATCGAGTTCAGCAACCAGGACGCTGGCGTGCCCCACAACGTCGCGATCAAGGATGCGATGGGGATGGAGGTCTTCAAGGGCGAGATCTTCAACGGCGTCGACACGCGGCAGTACCAGGTCCCGGCGCCGCCGGTGGGCAGCTACGCGTTCGTGTGCACGGTCCACCCGAACATGACCGGCACCCTCACCGTCAAGTAGGCGCGATCCGGCCGGATCGCACGACGGCGGAGCCCCGGCCAGCCGAGGGAGGTCGCCGATGAGCGACAACATCTGCTACCGCGACGCCTACGCCCGCTCGGTCGAGGCGGTCGTGGTCGCCCTCGAACCGGGCGCCGGTGAGGCCGGCGAACCCGGCGCCGCCCGCATCTCGGGTGCACCCGGTGAACCCCGCGCTCTTGGTGCACCCGGCGTTCCGGGCGCACCCGGGCAGGGCGGCCAGCCAGGCCCCCTGGGCCCCGCCGTCGTCCTCGACCGGACGGTCTTCTACCCGGGCGGCGGCGGCCAACCGGCCGATCGCGGCGTCCTGCGGGCGTCGGACGGGCGGACCTGGACGGTGGTCGGAGTGCGGAAGTCGGGTGACGACATCGTCCACCTGCTCGAGCCGCCCACCACCGGGACTGCGCTCCCCGTGGTCGGCGAGCGCGTCACGGTCGAGATCGACTGGGAGCGGCGCCACGCGCTGATGCGGACGCATACCGCCCTCCACGCCCTGTGCGGAGTCGTCTGGCGGGACTACCGGGCGCAGGTGACCGGCGGCAATATGGAGCCGGGCGCCGGCAGGATGGACTTCGAGTTCGAGCGGATGAGCGGCGAGCTCGTCGGCGAGATCGAGGCGAAGGTGAACGCCGAGCTGGCAGCCGGGCGCGACGTCCGGGTGGCGATCCTCCCCCGCGCCAAGGCGTTCGCGATCCCCGATCTGATCCGGACGAAGATCAACCTCCTCCCCGAGGGGATCGAGACGATCCGCACGATCGAGATCGTCGGGCTCGACCTCCAGGCCGACGGCGGGACGCACGTCGCGAACACGCGCGAGGTCGGCTCGATCCGGGTGACCGGCTACGAGTCGAAGGGCCGGCTCAACAAGCGGATCCGGATCGAGCTCGTCGACCCGGCCTGACCGGTCCGGACGTCAGACCTGCTTCACCGCCGCGATCAGGGCCGCCAGACCCTCCTTCGCGTCGGCGAAGAGCATGCCCGTCTTCGGGTTCGTGTACAGCTCGTTGTCGATGCCCGCGTAGCCCCGGCCCATCGAGCGCTTGATGACGATGATCGACTTCGCCTTGTCGACGTCGAGGATCGGCATCCCCGAGATCGGTGTCCCGGGCCGGCGGGCGGCCGGGTTCGTGACGTCGTTGGCGCCGACGACGAGCGCCACGTCGCAGCGCTCGAACTCGGGGTTGATCTCCTCCATCTCCTTGAGCTGGGGATAGGGGACGTTCGCCTCGGCGAGCAGGACGTTCATGTGGCCCGGCATCCGGCCCGCGACCGGGTGGATCGCGTACTTCACGTCGACGCCCCGGCTCTCGAGCAGCTCCGCCAGCTCGCGGACGGCGTGCTGGGCCTGGGCGACTGCGAGGCCGTAGCCGGGGACGACGATGACCGAGCTCGCGTAGGCGAGCTGGATCCCGGCGTCGTCGGCGGAGATCTCGCGGACCGTGCCACCCACGCCCGCGACCGCCCCGACCACCCCTTCGCCGCCGCCGAAACCGCCGGCGATGATGTTGACGAGCGAGCGGTTCATCGCGTCGGCCATGAGCTTGGTGAGGATGCCGCCCGCGGCCCCGACGAGCGCGCCGGAGATGATGAGGACCGGGTTGCTGATCACGAAGCCGGCCATCGCCGCCGCGGTCCCGGTGAACGAGTTGAGCAGGCTGATGACGACCGGCATGTCCGCCCCGCCGATCGGCAGGACCATCGTGATCCCGAACAGCAGGCCGGCGGCGATGATCGCGAACAGGACGACCGTCTTGACCGTCGTGTCGAAGCTGAGCGCCCCGCCGGCCCCCAGGACGAGGGCGAGGAAACCGCCGAGCGCGACGAGCGCGAAGAGCGAGGTCAGGATCCGGCCGCCGGGCACGATGATCGGCTTGCCGGCGATCAGGCCCTGGAGCTTGCCCGAGGCGATCAGCGAGCCGCTGAACGTGATGCAGCCGATGACGACACCGAGCACGACGAAGATCGAGGTCGTGACGTTCTCCTCGGGCGTGCCGACGACCTTGAGGTAGTCGTCGATCGCGACGAGTGCCGCCGCCCCACCGCCGACCGCGTTGAAGAGCGAGACGAGCTGGGGCATCGCGGTCATCTTCACGGTCCGGGCCATGTAGAGGCCCAGGCCGCCGCCGATCGCGAAGCCGATGACGATGATCACCCAGGCGGTCGCGTTCAGTCCGCCCTCCCGGGTGACGAGGTAGAGGAGCGTCGTGGCGACGGCGAGCGTCATGCCGCCGGCGCTCAGCCGGTTCCCGTCACGGGCGGTCGCGGGCGAGTTCATCTGGTGCAGCCCGATGACGAACGCCGCGGCGCCCGCCAGCCAGGCGAGGAAGACGATGGCGTAGATCCACTCCTGTGACATTCGGCTGGCTCCTCGATCAGGCGTTGCCCGAGGCGCTCGAGCGGCCCTCGGACCCGGCCTTCGCGGCCGCCGGCTTCTTCCTGAACATCTGCAGCATCCGGTCGGTGACGACGTAGCCGCCGACGACGTTCGCGGCCCCGAACACCATCGCCACGAAGGCGAGCGCGTAGGAGAGCGGGCTGTCGGCCGAGGCGGCGATCAGCATCGCGCCGACGAGCACGATCCCGTGGATCGAGTTCGCGCCGGACATCAGCGGCGTGTGAAGGGTCGCCGGGACCTTGCTGATCACCTCGAACCCGACGAGGATCGCCAGGGCGAAGATCGCGAGCGAGGAGAGCAGTTCGGGGCTCATGCGCTGGCACCTCCGGTCGGGGCCGGCGCCGCCGGCTCGATCAGCTTCTGCGTCGCCTCCTGGACGACCGCACCGCCGTGGGTGATGACGGTCGCCGCGGTCACCTCGTCGGAGAAGTCGAGGTGGAGCGCGCCGTCCCTCACCATCCCGAGCAGGAGGGCGGAGATGTTCCGGGCGTAGAAGGCGGAGGCGCTGGCCGGCATCGTGGCCGGCAGGTTCTCCGGGCCGATGATCGTGACCCCGTTGTCGGTCACGACCGTTTCACCCGGCTTCGTCAGCTCGCAGTTGCCCCCGAGCGCGCTGGCGGCCATGTCGACGATCACCGAGCCCGGCCGCATCGCGCGGACCGCGTCGGCGGTCACGAGGACCGGCGGGCGCCGGCCCGGGACCTGGGCGGTCGTGATCACGACGTCCATCGAGGCGATGACGCCGTTGAGCTCGGCCTGCTGGGCGGCCCGTTCCTCGGGCGTCAGCTCGCGCGCGTACCCGCCCGCTCCGGTCGCGTCGATCGCAGTCTTCAGGGTGACGAACGTGGCACCGAGCGATTCGGCCTGCTCCTTCGTCTCCGGGCGCACGTCGTAGGCCTTCACGACGGCCCCCAGCCGGCGGGCCGTGCCGATCGCCTGGAGCCCGGCGACGCCGATCCCGAGGATCAGGACGTTGGCCGGCCTGGCCGTCCCGGCGGCGGTTGTCAGGAGCGGAAAGTAGCGGCCGTACGAGTTCGCCGCGAGCAGAACCGCCCTGTACCCGCCGACGTTCGCCTGCGAGGAGAGCGCATCCATCGTCTGCGCCCGCGAGAGGGTCCGGGGGATCGCGTCGAGGCTGATCGCGGTGACACCGCGGGCGGCGAGGCTCTTCATCAGCCCCGGGTCGAGGAGCGGCTGGAGCAGCCCGATCACGGTCTGGCCGCTGCGCAGGCGCGCGACCTCGGGCTCGGCCGGTTTCTGGACCCGCAGGATCACGTCCGCCTGGGCGTCCAGCTCGTCGGCGGAGACGATCGTCGCCCCGGCGTCCGCGTACGCCTGGTCGGGCAGGAAGGCGCCGTCGCCGGCGCCCCGTTCGATGAGGATCTCGAGCCCGGCAGCCGTGAGCTTGCCGAGCGCTTCGGGTACCAGGGCGACGCGCCGCTCGCCGGGCGCGGTCTCCT
>JAJYXX010000433.1 GCA_021801545.1 Chloroflexota bacterium
AGACGACCCCGACGAAGGGCCCCTACTGGTCCCACCACGACGGGCTCGGCTCGGTGACCGACGTGACGAGCGCGACCGGGGCCTCGCTCTGGTGGGCCGAGTACAGCCCGTTCGGGGCACCCCGCGCCTCGGCCTCGACCAGCCAGGCTCCGACGAACCTCTTTCGCTTCACCGGCGCGTACCTCGACCAGGTCAGCGGGCTCTATCACCTCCGGGCCCGCCAGTACGACCCGGCGACCGGGCGGTTCCTCGTAGTCGACCCAGTGGCCTCGGCCATCAGCGATCCCTCGGTCGGGGCGTATGTGTACGTCCGGAATAACCCGATCCGCTGGACGGATCCGAGCGGGAAGGACACTGGGGCGGCTTGCGCAACCGTAACGGTCTCGGTCGGCCTGCTTGGAACGCTCAGCTTCTGTATCGCCCGCGATGACAGCGGCCGCGTTGCCTTCGTTCTAACTGGCGGCGGTGGGGCATCGTCGGGCATTTCCGGTTCGTTGACCATCGGCTACCAGAGCACGAACGCCAGCAGCGTCGATGCACTCAGCGGCCCGTTTGGCACGTTCGGGGTGTCTGGTTCGGCGGGCCCGATTCCAATCGCCGCTGGGGTGGACGTGTTGGTCGGCAAGGAGAAGGGCAAGACGATCGTCGGTGAACAGTACGGTGGAGGCCTCGGCCTGAAATTGTCGCCCTTCCCTCCGTCTCCCGTCGAGATCCATTCCGGCGGGACCGGGTCATGGGTACTTCCATTTCCGTCGGTGTACGACATGCTGAACTTCCTGGGCCTCGGTCCTGGGGGTAGAGGCGGGGGTGGCAGCTTCGGTTTCTCCGGGAAGTAGGCGAGGCGGCTGATGGGCCATGCGGCGTACGTAGGGCTGGTCGTGAGCGCGCTCGTGATCGCCTTCTTGGTGGGGAATGCGTTCGTTCGTAGCTATCGATCGCGATACGGTGGGCTCCCGACGATCGACGAGCAGTGGGCTCGCTTTGCCGAAGACCCGGGCGGCTTTCTCCGCGGTTGGCCGCGACAGGCGGAGCAGGCGCTCACGGTTCTGACGACCAAGTCCGCGGACCCGTCCGTCGATCGGCTGCGCCGGCTCACAGAGATCTGCTACGTGGCGGTGTTCCTCGCCATCTTCGCCGGCTCGCGCGTGCCGCGATTGGTCCACGCCATCGCCGCGGACGGCGATCTCCTGCCGCCCCTGCTCCAGGCAGCCCAGGTGGCGGTTCTGGTTCTTGTCGGCGCGTCGTGGGCACGGTTCCTGGTCGACCCACGCACCAGACGGTCGTCGGGACTAACCGTGCTATCGGTCGTCGGGTTGCTCGCTACGGCCGTGTTTATGGGTATCGCCCTGATCGCCTTCGGTCCGTAGTGGGGGGCGGGGTTGACCAGTCCGGAGGTTCGCTTCCCGGGCGACGCTGTTCATCCGGGATTCCGCAGCTCCGGTTCGCAAAGCCCCCTGGAAGCACTGCCGTGAGCACGATTGGCACCGCGCAGGACGCGCACGGGGGCCGGATCCTCTACACGTACGACGCGCTCGAGCGGCTCACCCGCGTCTGCTACGCGAACTGCGCCCCGACCGGCGGCGGAGGCGCCGGCGGCGGAGGCGCCGCGAGCGTCGGCATCACCGCCTCGTCCGGGCTCGACTGCACCAAGTGCGGCGGCTCTGGTGCGGTCCCGGATCGGGCGCCCGAGGACAACCCACCCGCGCCGTCGGATACGTTCACCGCCTGGACCTATGACCCGCTCGGCAACCGGCTCGCCGAGACCGACTATCTGGGAACCAAGACGTCCACCTACGATGCCGCCGATCGGCTGGTGAGCGTCCGCCTGCCCGACGGGACGAGCACCGCCTACACGTACGACCGGAACGGCAACCAGCTCTCGGCCGGCCCGTCGGCCTCCACCTACGACCTCGCCGATCGGCTCACCAGCGCGACCGTCGGCGGGACGAGCGAGACGTACACCTGGTCCGGCGACGGGGTCCGCCTCTCGGCCGCGACCGGTCCCCAGGCGAGCAAGACGACGCAGTTCGTCGTCGACCGTGCGTTCGATCTGCCGACGGTCGCCCTCGAGCGCGACGGCAACGGCAAGCTCGTCCGCCGCTATGCGTATGGGCTCGATCTCCTCGCTCAGACGACCCCGACGAAGGGCCCCTACTGGTCCCACCACGACGGGCTCGGCTCGGTGACCGACGTGACGAGCGCGACCGGGGCCTCGCTCTGGTGGGCCGAGTACAGCCCGTTCGGGGCACCCCGCGCGAGCGCCTCGACCTCCCAGGCCCCGGTCAACCTCTTCCGCTTTAGCGGCGAATATCTCGATCTCGTCACCGCCCTCTACCACCTCCGGGCCCGCCAGTACGACCCCTCCCTCGGGCGGTTCCTCTCGCCCGACCCGGTGAGCCCATCGCTCAGCAGCCCCTCCGTCGGGGCGTATGTCTATGTGCGGAACAGCCCGATCAACCTCGTCGATCCGAGCGGACTGGAGTCACAACCGGCGAGCCAGAGTGAGATCGGGGTTCGTTGCACGGCGGCCTACCTGGCGGGAAGCGCTGTCAATGTGGTCGCCTTCCGGGCAGAGGTGGCCATCCTCCAAGCCCACCTGGCCGCTGGAGCGGCGTTGCCTGTCCAAGGCGCCTTGGCGATCGGTGACATCGCCTTCGTATTGATCGAAGCCGGGCTGTTCGTCATCCATCAGGCCGCATGTGGGTGAGGTAAGGTGCTCGGTCTCGTCGTGACGCTCGCACTCTGGCTCCCACTCATGGCAGGGGTCCGAACGATCGTGGTCCATCGGGTGCGGGGCGGCAGCATGTCACCACGCGTGGGGGCCCTTCTCCTGAGCTCGATGCTCGGCACCGTTCCTTGGCTGCTGCAGCTGACCGGAGCGGTCGGACCGGACCCGGCATTTGCAGCTGTTCTGACAGCAAGCGGGGTGGTACCAGCCTACTTCGCACTCCTCTCAGCTCTGGCGCGGATCTCGCCATCCGGGCCCGGGGAGGGAGGACAAGATCACTGACCACGCACGGAGTCAGCGATGATCGCGGTCACCGATGCGCTGGTGGGCCTCCGCACCTCCGAACCCGCCGGCCCCTGGCGACACGTTCACCGCCTGGACGTACGATCCGGTCGGCAATCGCCTCTCCGAGCGGACGTACCAGGGGACGGCAATGTTCACGTATGACGCCGCCGACCGGCTGGTGAGCGCGAGCGGGCCAGGGTCGGCCGGCACGCAGACCTACACGTACGACCCCAACGGCAACCAGACTGCCGCCGGCCCCAACACCTTCGCCTACGATCTCGCCGACCGGCTGACGAGCGCGACCGTCGGGGGGACGACCGAGACGTACACCTGGTCGGGCGACGGGGTCCGCTTGTCCGCGACGAGCGGCAACGGCCCGTCGGGCACCGTCCGCTTCCAGCTCGACCGCGCGTTCGAGCTCCCCCAGGTCGCGCTCGAGCGCGACGGGAACGATAAGCTCCTCCGCCGGTACACGTACGGGCTCGATCTCTTGAGCCAGACGACGTCGAACAAGGGCCCCTACTGGTACCACCACGACGGGTTGGGCTCGGTGACCGACGTGACGAGCGCGACCGGGACATCGCTCTGGTGGATGGAGTACACCCCCTTCGGGGCACCGAGAGCGTCTGGCTCGACCTCCCAGGCACCGGTCAACCTCTTCCGCTTCAGCGGCGCCTACTTCGACACCGTCACCGCCCTCTACCACCTCCGGGCCCGCCAGTACGACCCGTCCCTCGGGCGGTTCCTGAGCCCCGACCCGGTGAGCCAGGCGATCGCCAGGCCATGCGTGAGCACCTACTCCTACGCGCGGAACAACCCGGTCCGGTTCGTCGATCCGAGCGGGTTGGAGAGCCAGTCCGCCACAGCCTCGCGCAGCGGCTACAACGTTGGCGAATGCCTCAGCGGCATTCTCGGCTTCTACGGCTTCGGCCTTGCGGGGCTGGCACAAGTTGCTGGGGGAGCCCTCCTCCAAGGGTTCTCGGTCACACTCTTCGGTGTCACATTCGGTGGGGTTGCACCTGTCACGGCAGGGGGCATTGTCGCGGGTCTGGGGTTGGAGGTTTCTGGCGTCGCCACGGAGGTGGCGGGGGTCGCGCTCGTCTACAAGGCGTGCGTCAGCCAATGACCGGCGACCTCGTCATCGCCGTTATCGTCGGCGGAGCCCTCCTTGCGATCTCCGCCCTTGCGTGGGGTGCGTTCTTGAATCTCCGCAGCGTTCGAGCCGGTCGTGGACCGAGTAACTCGGGCATAGCGCTGCAGGCCGCGACCTTGGGGATCGTGCAGATCGCCGTCGTCATGGTCGGCTTGGTAATGACGGTTCGGGCCGGCGCGTGGCCGGCGCTGATCCTGCTACTCCCGTTTGTCATCGCGGCCGTTGCGCTTCTTGCGGGGGCAGCACAAAGACTGAGGCGCTAGCCGTGCTTGGTCTCGTCGCACGGTCCGTGGCGTGGATCGCTATCTACGCCGCGGCCACCGTTGCTCTCGTCCTTGCCGCCCACCATCGAGGTCGGGTGGAGAGGCGTCGCTTTCGCGGGTTTCGGCGCTGGGCTTGCCGGAGGAGGGGTCCCCTTGCTGGCGAGGGCATCTTCGGGCCCTGCTGAGGTGGTCGCCAGAGTGGAGCCGGGGTTCCTCGGTACCGGCGCGATCGCCCTTGCCGGCCGGCGCTGCGACCGGGGCCCAGGCGGCGAAGACCGTCCGCTTCCTCGTCGATCGCTCGTTCGCCCTCCCGACCGTCGCCCTCGAGCGCGACGGGGCCGGCAAGCTCATGGGGCCCGCGCGACGATCACACTGTCGCACCTGTGTCCGGACGATCGCTCTCGTCCCGCCCAGTCGACCATCTTCCGATTCGCCAGCCGGTCCGTCAGGCCGAGTACGCGGCCTCGCCGTGGACCGACAGGTCGAGCCCCATCTCCTCCTGCGTCGCGGAGACCCGGAGCCCGAGGACGACGTCCACGACCTTGACGATGACGAACGTCGCGGTCGCTGCGAACGCGACCGTCGCGCCGACCGCGACGAGCTGCGTGCCAACCTGGCCCGGGTTGCCGTCGATCGCGCCCCTCACGCCGCCGATCGCGGTGACCGCCAGGACGCCGGTCGCGATCGCCCCGAACATCCCACCGACGCCGTGGCAGGCGAAGACATCGAGGGCGTCGTCGATCCGGAGCCGCTCGCGCAGGAGCGTCGCGCTGTAGGAGAGCGGACCAACGATCACGCCGATGACGAGGGCGCCGCCGACGGTGACGAATCCGGAGGCCGGGGTGATCGCCACGAGTCCCGCCACTGCGCCGATCGCCGCCCCGACGACGCTCACCTTGCGCCGATGGAGGTACCCGGCGAGCACGAAGCTGAGGGTCGCCGCGCCGGCCGCTGTGTTCGTGACGAGCATCGCGTTGGCCGCCTGGCCGGTCGCGGCGAGCGCCGAGCCCGCGTTGAACCCGAACCAGCCGAACCAGAGGAGCCCCGCGCCGAGCACGGTCATCGGCACGTCGTGCGGCTCCATCCGGTCCCCGTTCGTCTGGCGCCGACCGATGACGAGCGCCGCGACGAGGGCGGAGATCCCGGAGCTCACGTGGACGACGGTGCCGCCGGCGTAATCGAGTGCGCCCATCGAGCGGAGCCAGCCGCCCGGCGCCCAGACCCAGTGGGCGATCGGGGCGTACACGAACGTCGCCCAGAGGATCGTGAAGACGACGAAAGCGGCGAACCGCTTGCGCTCGGCGAACGCGCCGGTGATCAGGGCGGGCGTGATCGCCGCGAACATCAGCTGGAACGAGGCGAAGAGGACGAACGGGATCGTCGCGGCGTAGCGCGGGTCGGGGTCGAGGCCGACGTTCGAGAAACCGAGGAAGTCGGGGCCGCCGATCAGGCCAAGCCCGTTGACGTCGGGCCCGAAGGCGAGGCTGAAGCCCCAGAGAACCCAGATGACGCTGACGATCGCGAGCCCGAAGACGCTGTGGGCGATCGTCGAGAGGACATTCTTGCGCCGGACGAGGCCGCCGTAGAAGAACGCCAGGCCGGGCAGCATGAGCATGACGAGCGCCGTGGCCACGAGGAGCCAGGCGGTATCACCGGAGTTCATCGCGTTGCAGTGCCTCCCCGAGTTGTCGTCCGACGAAGGCCGGTCGATGTCCGGCGAGGCTAGCGCGCGTCGACCCGCGGATCAGCAACGCACCGGTAAACGTTCGGGTGCGGGCCGGTTGCGCTCGCCGGCGGCTCGGTTGCGACTCGGGTGCGCGGTCGGCGAGGCGGGGGCTGCCACACCCGCGCGGGCTGA
>JAJYXX010000427.1 GCA_021801545.1 Chloroflexota bacterium
TCTTCACGTACGACCCGCGCCGGGGCGATTCGATCGCCCAGCGTCTGTCACTTCAGGGGAACCCGGCCCTCAAGGAGGACTGGGCCAAGCTGCCCGACGGGAGCGTCGTGGACTTCCTCGCCTTCGCTCGCACCGAGGGCCGGTTCGCGCAGCACTTCGGTGCGGACGGGACGCCAACCCCGGAGATCCTCGCCACCCAGGCCGACCGGCTGGCGAACTGGCGGACGCTCCAGGAGCTGGCCGGCATCCACTGACCGGTGCGTGATGGGCCATTCCGGCCGCTGAAACAGCCCCAACGGCCCTAGCCGGCGCCGACTCTCATCTTCATCCTCCCGCCATCGCCGGACGCCCGGCGACGGCGTTGGCAGGCATCGGGTCGCGTCCCACCGAGGTGATGGCGCGATGAGAATGGTCTTCGTCCACCCCGAGCGCTGCATCGGCTGTCTCCAGTGCGAGTTTGCGTGCGCGGTCGAGCACTCACGGACGCGAGATCCGGTGCTCGCCCTATTCGAGGAGCCTGTGCCGCGCAAGCGGATTCACGTCTCGGCCGGGCCGTTTCCAAACACGTCCTACCCAAACCGGTGCCGGCACTGCGACCCGGCGCCGTGCCAGCAGGTCTGTCCGACCGGCGCCATCCGGCGCGATCAGGCGGAGGGCGTCGTCCTCGTCGACGAGGCGAAGTGCATCGCCTGTGCGATGTGCGCGATCGTCTGCCCATTCGACGTGCTGACCTACCACCCGCTTGCGAACGGCGCGGACGGCCGGACGGTGGCCGTCAAGTGCGACGGGTGCATCGACCGCCTGCGGGCCGGTGCCGTCCCGGCCTGCGTCGAGGTGTGCAAGGTGGGGGCGCTCGAATTCGGCGACATCAACGAGATCACGGACGCCGGGCGGCGCCGCGAGGCGGCGGTCGTCCTGGCGGCGACAACGAACGTCGAGCCAAGCCAGCCCGTCCCGGAAACGGTGGCGAGCTGGCGAATGCTTGGCGCGGCGGCCGCGAATGTCGGCCGGGCAGGAGGTGTGCGGTGACCGCCATCGACCGGGACGGCAAGTCCCCGAACGGATTCGAGAAGCTCACGATGCCGGCCGACGCCCAGGCGATGCTGGGCGTGGCGCGTGCCGAGGGGATCACCACCGTCTGGGATCGCCTGGCCGCCCAGCAGCCCCAGTGCGGCTACTGTGCGATGGGGGTCAGCTGTCGCACCTGCGCGATGGGTCCGTGCCGGGTCGACCCGTTCGGCGAGGGGCCTCAGAAAGGCGTCTGCGGGGCCGACGCCGACCTGATCGTTGCCCGCAACCTCGGCCGGACGATCGCCGCCGGCTCGTCGGCCCACTCCGACCACGGTCGGGACATCCTCGAGGTGTTCAACGCCACCGCCCGCAGCGAAACGACCGGCTACCGGATCGCCGATGAGCAGAAGCTCCGTCGCCTGGCCGAGGAGTGGGGCGTCGAGACCGGCGAGCGGCCGGTCGAGGAGATCGCCCGGGACCTCACGGCCGCGATGTTCGAGGACTTCGGCAGCTGCAAGTCCGAGCTCGGCTTCGTCGACCGCGCCCCCGACCAGCGGCGCGCCGTCTGGGGTCGCCTCGGCCTGACGCCGCGGGGCATCGACCGCGAGAACGTCGAGATGCTCCACCGGACGCACATGGGGGTCGACAGCGACTACGCGAACGTCCTGCTCCACGGCCTGCGCACGAGCCTGGCCGATGGCTGGGGCGGGTCGATGATCGCGACCGAGCTGTCGGACGTGATGTTCGGGACGCCGGCGCCCGTGATGTCGACGGTCAACCTCGGGACGCTCCGGGCGGACCACGTGAACGTCGCCCTCCACGGGCACAACCCGCTCCTCTCGGACGTCATCGTCCAGGCGGCCGAGGATCCCGAGCTCGTCGCCCTCGCCAGGCAACGCGGGGCAGCCGGCATCAACCTCGTCGGCCTGTGCTGCACGGGTAACGAGCTGCTCATGCGCAAGGGTGTGCCGATGGCCGGCAACCACCTGATCCAGGAGCTGGTGATCATGACCGGCGCCCTCGAGGCGATGGTCGTCGACTACCAGTGCATCATGCCCTCGGTCACCGACGTCGCGCGCTGCTTCCACACCGTCGTGATCTCGACCTCGGACAAGGCGAAGTTCCCGGGCGCGGTGCACATGCCGTTCGACCCGCACCACGGGCTCGAGATCGGCAAGTCGATCATCGGCCGCGCGATCGACGCGTACGCGAACCGCAATCCCGACCGGGTCCGGATCCCCGCCGAACCGGTGCCGATGATGGCCGGCTTCTCGGTCGAGGCGATCCTCGCCGCGCTCGGCGGGACCGCCGAGCCGCTCGTCAAGGCGATTGCCGACGGGTCGATCCGGGGTGCCGTCGGTGTCGTCGGCTGCAACAACCCGAAGATCACCCAGGACTACGCCCATGTCCAGCTCACCCGGCGGCTGATCGAGAACGACATCCTCGTCGTCGTCACCGGTTGTGCCGCGGTCGCTAACGGCAAGGCCGGACAGATGGTTCCCGAGGCCGCCGAACTGGCCGGGCCGGGGCTGAGCGCGGTCTGTCGTGCCCTCGGCATCCCGCCCGTCCTGCACATGGGCTCGTGTGTCGACAACTCGCGGATCCTCGTCCTCGCCGCGACGCTTGCGGAACACCTCGGTGTCGACATCAGCCAGCTGCCCCTCGCGGGTGCGGCGCCCGAGTGGTACTCGGAGAAGGCGGTCGCGATCGGCGCCTACGTCGTGGCCAGCGGCATCACGACCGTGCTCGGCGTCCAGCCTCCGATCTTCGGCAGCAGGAACGTCGTGAACCTCCTGACCGACGGGCTCGAGGGCGTCGTCGGCGCGAAGTTCGCGGTCGAACCGGACCCGGAGAAGGCGGCCGTCATCATCCGTCGCCACATCGAGGCGAAGCGACGCGGGCTCGGCCTGCCGTTCGTGGACCCCGAGACGATCCACGAGCCGGCCGTCGGTTCCGACGTGGTGATGCGATGATCGTCGAGAGCGCCCAGAGCCCGCCCGACGCGACGGCTGGTTCGGGGGACATGTCCCGGATCGTCATCGCCGGCAAGGGCGGCGTGGGCAAGACGACCCTCACCGCGCTCCTGGCCAGGTTCCTCGCCCGGCAGGGCATGACGGTCCTGGCGGTCGATGCCGATGCGCAGATGAACCTCGGCTACGCGCTCGGCCTGCCGCCCGCCGAGGCGGCCGCGATCGTGCCGCTGAGCGACAACCCAGACTATGTCGAGGAGAAGACAGGCGCCCGGCCGGGCGCCGGCTGGACGCTGATGCTGCGGCTCAACCCCGACGCCGGGGATGCCGTCGAACGGTTCTCCGTGCCCGGGCCGGACGGTGTTCAGCTGATCGTCATGGGCTCGCTTCACCAGGCGGCCGCCGGCTGCCTGTGCCCGGAGAACACTCTCCTCGGCGCCGTGATCGCCGCGATCGCCCTGCGACCGGGCGAGCTGATCCTGATGGACACGCAGGCCGGGGTCGAGCACTTCGGACGGGCGCTCGCCCGGGGGTTCGGGCAGGCCGTCGTCGTCACCGACCCCTCGTTCAACGGCCTCTCGATCGCCGTCCGGACCGCGAGCCTGGCCCGCCAGCTCGGGATCCCGCACGTCCACCTCGTTGTCAATCGCGTCCGCGGGCGGGCTGACCTCGAGCGGCTCGATCGCCATCTCGACCGGATCGGCGGGGAGCCGTTCGCCAGTCGTCACGTGCTTCCGCACGACGATCGCGTCCTCGAGAGCGAGCCGGCGATCGATGCCCTGCTCGAGGCGAGCTGGTCGCCGTTCACCACGGCCGTCATGGGGCTGGGCGATGCGCTGACGCGGATCGCCAGGAGGGTGCCATGAGGATCGTCATCATCGGGGCCGGGCCGGCGGGGATCACCGTCGCCGAGACGATCCGCCGCTTCGACCGGTCGGTCCCGATCACGATTATCTCGGCCGAGTCGTTTCCGCCCTATTCGCCGCCCGCGATGGCCGACCATTTCCTGACCGGCCGTGACGAACCGCTCTTCTGGAAGGGCCGCGACGTCGCCGACCGGCTGGCCCTCGACGTTCGCGAGGCGACGCTCGTCCGGGCGGTCCGGCTGGCTGCCAAGGAGGTCGAGCTGGTGGACGGCACGGTCCTCGCCTGGGACCGGCTCGTCATCGCCTCCGGAAGCGGTCTGTACGCTCCGCTCGAGGGCAACGATCTGCCCGGTATTCACGATTTCAAGTCGCTGCGCGCCGCACGCGCCCTCCTTGGCCGTGTCCGCGCCGGCGAGGTGCGCACGGCCCTGATCGTCGGCGCCGGGTTCATCGGCATGGAGATCGCGCTCCTGCTGGCAGATCTCGGCGTGCAGGTCACGATCGTCGAGCTGCAGGATCGGGTGATACCCCGGATGCTCGACGTCGAGACGGCCGCGATCGTCGCCCGCCAGGCGCGCTCGCGCGGCGTCGAGCTGCGGCTCGGTACCGAGGCGAAGGCGTTCATCGGCTCGACCGCCGTCGATGGGGTCCTGCTCGCTGATGGCGACGCGCTCACCGCCGACGCGTACATCGCCGCCACCGGCGTTCGCCCTCACACGGAGTTCCTGCAGGGCTCGGGAATCGAGACCGCGTGGGGCCTCCGGGTGGACGACCACCTGCGAACGAGCGCTGCCGACGTCTGGGCGGCGGGCGACGTGGTCGAGGCGCCCGACCGGCTGACCGGTGAGCCGTACGTCCACGCGATCTTCCCAAACGCGGTCAGCCAGGCGGAGGTCGTGGGCCGCAACCTCGTCGGGCTCGACACGGTCTACCCGGGCGCCGAGAGCATGAACAGCCTGAAGCACCTCGGGCTGCCGGTCATGGCCGTCGGGGCGCCCTCGGGTGACGAAGAGTTCCGCTGGCGGAGCGGCGACGTGGTGCGCAAGGTGTTCGTCAGCGACGGGCGGATCGTCGGCTTCCGGCTGGCCGGCGACATCCGGGCGGGCGGGGTCCTCCACTCGCTGATGGTCAGCGGCCGCAGCCTCCGCGGGTTCGCGCACCGCCTCGCCGACCCCGGTTTCGGGATCGGGGAGGTTGTCGGGCGGGCGATTTTCGCCTGAGGTCCGGCCCGCCGAAGGGCCGAACGGCTCCCGCGTTCGGGACGGCCACCACTTCCGGGCTCCTGCGCCTGCCCGTGAGATTCGAGGCGCGGGCCCGGATTCCCGCGTACGTGTCCGGGAGGGAGACGTGGCGGCCACCAAAGCGGCGGAGATCAGTCGACTCGAACACGCCGAGCTGGCGGCGCGCGAGCGCCGGCTGGCGGCCGAAGCCGAGGCGGACCGCCTGCTCGAGGCGGCCCGGCAGACGGTCCGCAAGATCGAGGCCGGGGTCGAGGCGCGGATCGCGGCCGCCCTGGCCGATCTGCGCCGGAGCCAGCTCGAGCGGGCTGAGGCCGAGGTGGCGGCGATCGAAGACGAGCTGGCGAGCCGGGTCCGCCAGCCGGTGACCGCCCCTTCCGCGTCGCCTGCGTTCGAGGCGACGGTCGAACTCGCTGTCGGCGCCGTCCTCGGCGAGACGGGGAGGTGACCGGGTCGTGCTGGCCAGGATGCGCCGCGTCGACATCATCGCCCCGCGCCGCTCGGCGGCCCGGCTCCTGCGCGCGATCCACCGCGCCGGGGTCCTCCACCTCGCCCCGTTCGAGCCACCACCCGGTGCCGGGCCCACCCTCTTCGCCGCCGGTGGCGGCTCCCCTGACCGGCCGGCGGTCGTGGTCACGCCGTACGACGCCGCGCTTGCCCAGGTCACCGAGCTGGCCGGCCTCCTCGTCCTCCCCGAAGCCTCCCGACAGCTCGTCCGGCAGCTCTGGGAGCTCGACGACAGCGAGCTCCTCGCCCAGGTGGCAGCGCTCGAACCGGTTGCGGCCCGAGCCGCCGAGCTGGCCTCGGAGCGGCTCCGGCTGCGCGGCGAGGCGAGCCGTCTCAACGGGTACCGGCGGCTGATCGAGGCGCTCCGCGGCGCCGTCGGCCGGCTGCCCTCGATCCGCGGCTACGGCTCGACCGGGATCGTCGTCAACGCCCGCTACCGGCCGGTCGTCGCTCTCATCCGCGAGGAGCTCGAGTCGCTCACCGGGGGGCGCTGCGAAGTGGTCGCCGCCGACCTCGACGCCGACCGCGTGGCGGCGATCGTCCTCTACCCGGTCCGGCTGGCCGGCGAGGTCCGTTCGCTGCTCGGTGGCCGCGACCTCGAGGAGGTCACGCTCCCGGAGTCGATGGCCGGCGTCCCGTTCGACGAGCTCGGGCCCCGCCTGGCGGCGGAGGAGGCCGCCATCCGCG
>JAJYXX010000401.1 GCA_021801545.1 Chloroflexota bacterium
ACGCGATGGCCTGGGGTTGGTCGCCCGAGAAGGGCGCGCCGGGCAGCACGCGGGTCACGAAGCCTGCCGGCGCTCGGCCGGCCGAGCGTGCCCCGGGGGCGGGCAGGCCCGAGCCGGCGTTCGTCGACCCCTTCGCCGGCCGGCGAGACGTCGAGGCCCGGATCCTGCGCGCGGTCGGCGACCCCCACGAGCGGTTCGCGGAGGACGCGCTCCGGATGGTCCGGGCGGTCCGGCTCGCGGCGACCCTCGGTTTCACGATCGAGGCCCGAACGCTCGAAGCGATCGCCACCCACGCCCACCTGGCGGAGCACCTGTCGGGCGAACGGATCGCAACCGAGCTGGAGAAGCTCCTCGCCGCCCCGAGATCGTCGGTCGGGCTGCGCCTGATGGCCGACACGGGCCTGCTCGCGGTCGTCCTGCCCGAGCTGGCGGCCCAGCGCGGTATCCCCCAGAACAAGATCCCCGGCGAGGACCTCTTCGACCACACGCTCCGGACGGTCGACGCGGCCCCGGCCGGGCGACCGATCGTCCGGCTCGCCGCCCTGCTCCACGACCTCGGCAAGCCGGCCACCCTCGCCGACGACCACTTCCACGGCCACGAGATCGTCGGGGCGCAGCTGGCGGCCGACCTGCTCCGCCGACTGCGCATGCCACGGGCGATCATCGAGCGGGTGACGCTCCTCGTCCGCCAGCACATGTTCACCTACGAAGGGACCTGGAGCGATGCCGCGGTTCGCCGCTTCATCGCCCGGATCGGGCGCCACGCCCTCGAGGAGCTGTTCGAGCTGCGCGAGGCCGACTCCGCAGGCAGCGGGCTGCCGGCCGATTCGTTCGGGCTGACCGAGCTCCGTCGCCGGGTCGTCGAGCAGCTCGAGGCGCAGGTCGCCCTCGACCGCGCCAACCTCGTGATCAACGGCGACGACCTGATCGCTGAGTTCGGGCTCACGCCGGGGCCGGCGATCGGGCTGATCCTCGACGAGCTGCTCGACCGGGTGATCGCCGACCCGGGGTTGAACGACCGGCCGACACTGCTCGTCCTCGCCCAGTCGATGCTGACGGAGGAGGGATGATCGAGCTGCTCCTCCAGGCCGAGCGGGCGCTGGCGGTCGGACTCCTCGACCAGGCCGAACAACTCTATCGGCAGGCGATCGAGCGGGACCCCCGGAACGGGATCGCGGTCGTCGGGCTGGCCCGGGTCGCCCTCGAGCGGGGCGCGGAACGAACCGCCTACGAGCTCGCGTCGCGGGCGCTGGCGATCGACCCGGAGAACGCCGCCGCCCAACGCCTGGGGGCCCGGCTGGCGGAGGTGATGGCCTACCGCGGCGAGACGCCACCGGAGGTGACGGCAGTGGGCGTCGTGGCGGAAGCGCCGGACGCGGCCGCCGCTGGCGTCCTGCCGGCCCCGCCGCCCGTTCGTCCTCGGAACCCCCAGGACCGACGACCAGCCCGGCGCGGGCTGCTCGGCCGCCTGCTTCGCCGAAGTTGAACGGAGCACAACCGATGCGCATCCTCGTCACCGGCGGTGCCGGCTATGTCGGTTCCGTCTCGGTCGAGCGGCTGCTCGAGGCCGGCCACGCCGTCGTCGTCCTCGACGACCTCTCGACCGGCCACCGGGCCGCCGTCCCGGCCGGGGCCCACCTCGTCGCGGCCAGCTACGGCGATGAGGCGGCGACCGCGGACCTCCTCGAGCGCGAGCGGATCGACGCGATCCTCCACTGCGCTGCCCGCTCGCTCGTCGGCGAATCGATCGCCGACCCGGCGCGCTACTACCGCGACAACGTCGTCGGGGGGATCGCGCTCCTCGAGGCCGCCCGCCGGGCCGGCGTCGGCCGCTTCGTCTTCAGCTCGACGGCGGCCGTCTACGGCGTCCCGGACGCGACGCCGATCACCGAGAACACGCCGCTCCGGCCGATCAACCCGTACGGCGAGACGAAGCGGACGGTCGAGGACGCCATCCGCTGGTACGCCGCGGCCTACGGCCTGCGCAGCGTCTCGCTCCGCTACTTCAACGTGGCCGGCGCGAGCGAGCGCAACGGCGAGGTCCACGAGCCCGAGACGCACCTGATCCCGAACGTCCTGCGGGCTGCCGAGGGCCGGACGACGCTGACGATCTACGGCACCGACTACCCGACCCCCGATGGGACCTGCATCCGCGACTACATCCACGTCGCCGATCTCGCGGACGCCCACCTGCTCGCCCTCGAGGCAACCGCCCCCGACGACCCCCGGACCGGCGCTGCGGGCGAGCCCGCGCTCGCCCTGGCGCTGAATCTCGGCAACGGCGACGGCTTCTCGGTCCTCGACGTCCTTCGCGCGGCCGAGCGGGTCGTGGGACAGCCGATCCCCCACCGGGTCGGGCCGCGTCGCGCGGGTGATCCGCCGATCCTGGTCGCCTCCAACGCGCGCGCCCGCGACGTCCTGGGCTGGGCGCCGCGTCGGGATTCACTCGAGGAGATGATCGGCTCGGCCTGGGCGTGGCGCCGGCGCCACGCCAACGGATACGAGCGATGAGCGTGGGCCGATTCGCCGGGCGCGTCGCGCTCGTCACGGGCGCAGGGAGCCCGGCCGGGATCGGTTTCGCCACCGCACAGGTCCTGGGCCGAGACGGGGGGCGCCTCGCGATCGCCTCCACGACCGACCGTATCGGCGAGCGCGTCGCCGAGCTGGCCGCCGCGGAGATCCCGGCCAGCGGGCACGTCGGCGACCTGACCGCGTTCGCCACCGCCGAGCGGATCGTCGCCGAAGCGCTCGCCGCTCACGGCCGGCTCGACATCCTCGTCTGCAACGCCGGCATGACCCAGCTCGGCCAGCCCGAGGAGTGGCACCCGCTCCTCGATATGTCGGAGGCCGAGTGGGATCGCGGGATCGCGCTCAACCTCAAGACGGCGTTCAACACCCTGCGGGCCGCCCTCCCGGCGCTCATCGCGTCGGGGGCGGGGCGGGTCGTCGTCGTCTCGTCGGTGACGGGCCCGTTCGTGAGCAACCCGGGCGAGGCCCCGTACAGCGCCGCGAAGGCGGCCCTGACCGGCCTCGTCCGGACCCTCGCGATCGAGGTCGGCCGGCAGGGGGTGACCGTGAACGCGGTCCTGCCGGGCTGGATCGCCACCGGATCACAGCTCCCCGAGGAGGCGATCGGCGGCCGGAACACGCCGCTCGGCCGATCGGGGACGCCGGCCGAAGTCGCCGAGGCGATCGCCTTCCTCGCTTCGCCCGGGGCGAGCTACGTCACCGGCCAGACGCTCGTGGTCGACGGTGGCAACATCGTCCAGGAGTACAAGGGACCCTCGGAGCTGTATTACTGATGGACGTCCCGGACTGATGGATGCCTCGGCGGCCACGCCGCGGGTGGCACTGATCACCGGCGGCGCGAGCGGAATCGGCCGTGCGACCGCTGAACGACTTCTCCGCGACGGCCTGCGCGTCTTCTTGGTCGACATCGACCGCGCCGGACTCGACCGCGCGATCGCCGAGCTGAACGCGGGCGCCGCGGCGGAGGCCGTCGCCTCGGGAGCCGTCGCCGATGTCCGCTCCGTCCGCGACTGCGAATCCGCCGTCCGCGCGGCCCTCGGCTGGGGCGGCCGCCTCGATGTCCTCGTCAACTGTGCCGGCGTCTGGGTCGAGGGTCCGAGCGACACGATGACCGAGGCGGACTGGGACCGCGTCGTCGACGTCAACCTCAAGGGCACCTTCTTCATGTGCCGCCACGCGATCCCGCCGCTCGAGGCGAGCGGCGGCTGCATCGTCAATGTCAGCTCGGACGCCGGGCTGTGGGGCAACAAGGGCGCCGCGATCTACTGCGCGTCGAAGGGCGGTGTGACCGTCCTCTCGAAGGCGCTGGCGGTTGAGCTGGCCGGGCGGGGAATCCGCGTCAACGCCGTCTGCCCTGGCGACGTGGACTCGCCGATGATCGAGTACCAGGCCCATACGTTCGGCGGCGGCGACCCCGACGCCTACAAGCGCGACCTGCTCGCCGCCTATCCGCAGGGTCCGAAGACCCGCTTCATCCGCCCCGACGAGGTGGCCGAGCTGATCGCCTACCTCGCATCCGAGCGCGCCACGCCGATCACCGGCGCCGCGGTCTCCATCGACTTCGGCCTGACCGCCGGCTACTGAGGCTCGAACGTCGGCCGTGGCTCAGGCGTCGGCAGCCCCCTTCGTCGAGGTAGTACACGAAGGTGGGCTTCTCTCAAGGGCAGCCCACCTTCGGGCGGCGTACTTCACGTGGAGCTGACGGAGCTACTGATCTGCGACAACACGGTTTATCCACATTGGAACAGGAACGTGAGGATGACCTTGTCTCGTGATGACCCTACACACGGGAAGCCATCATCGACGAACGGTTGCACCGAGCTGCGTACTGCATCGGGCCCGCCGGCCAGCGGGTCCGAGCAGGCTACTATCCACGGTAGGACGACGCAGGACTCGAGGGGATCGCGTGCGCCGCTTCAGCGCCAGTCCGGCCATCGGCGCCCAGCCTGTGGCTCAACCGCGTGCGTCCGCGCCAGTTCGCTTTCGCTATGCGCCCGCCTCGGGCTCCAGCCGGAGGGTCTCGACGTACCAGCGTCCGTCACTCCGCACAAGCGATGCCGAGAAAGTGTCCCACTGGGCTGGCCGTGCCCTATGGGGACCCTGAACGTCGGCCTTGAGGATCACCCAGGTCACCCAGACATGCACTCGGCCTGTGGCGCTAGCTGAGTCACCGTCTACATCCACCGCCTCAAATTCGATCTTGTCGGCGCCACCCGCCGTGACGACTACGTGCTCGCCATCGCTGTCACGATCGATCGCCTCATGAAGGGCGGCCTGCCAGGCGGCTAGAGCCCGGCCGGTCATGTGCTCCTCGAGCCGCCGATCGAGTGTCACATGCATCGCCTGGATGGTCACGGCATCGAGTCGACCGCTCGTCCACTCAGGCGCCTTGAAGGTTCCAGCATCCATCGCATCGTTGATCGCGCCTCGCACCGCCTCCTGCACCCGAGGGGCTTCTGGGTCCTCTGGCTTGGCCCCCAAGCCTGCAAGCGCCGCAATCAACGCAACTGCAATCAACCCTACGGAGATGGGGCGCGCACGTGAACGTATACCAGGGAATGCCATCGTCCTCACCACCTTAGTTCCTGGTGTCGACATACACCGCGTTGATTACGGTGGTCTGGACATGCGCGTTGTAGGTGCGAAGCGTCCAGAACACGTGATAGCGGTAGTTTGAGTGGCCGTCGATGTAGTCGCCGTTGTAGCTATCGGAGCTGACCCCGTATCCAACCACGATATTGACGTGGTCGTACGGTTCGCTGCCGCCGTCCGGCGAGGACGGATTCCAATCGTAGAACAGGACGTCGCCGGTTCCCACGCCAGAGTCGGCGTCGAGGCTAGTCCCAGGTTTCGTCCCTCGATCCCAGCCGCCGGGGTAGGTCCCCAGCAGATAGTTGCGGAAATTCTGCGCAAAGGTGAAGGAGTTGCTCCAGATGTAGTTCCCGGTCGCGGGCTGGTAGAGCATGTACCATTGGGTATCGTCCGACGTACCACCCTTGGGGATGGTGCCATTCGTGTCGAACGGATAAGCGCCGCCGCTGTGGAGTGACTCAGAAACAAAGGCGGTGCAGTCATTGCTGATGCACTGGTACTGCTGTGGCACGCCACAAACGTTCCAGTGCGCATCCGCATAGCTGGCCGCCCCGCTCGGGTTATACCCAAGAGCTTCCCCAGGATGCGCAAGTGAGATGACCGAGGCAAGGACCGCAAGAACTGCGACCCCGCAGGTAGGGCGCGCCCGTCGAAGACCCGCTCGCGCCAACATGAAGACCCTCCTTCTCGTCACGGATAGTCAATCACGTGCCCACACGGACATTTTTATACCCGTCGGTCAAGACTTTATCCACATTGTCGGTGACCCATGTCCTGTCCTACGACCAGTCCTGTCAGTGTGGAATTGACCCGCTTTCGCGGACGGACGGTGGGTTCATGCACGTCACCCTGAAGCTTCGTAAAAGGAGGTGCCGCGAGCCTGACCCAGCGCCCGGGTGTCTCAGTCGACTTGATGACAGGTTCCGGCCTCCGGCACCCGGTCGCTCACCGGCCAGATCAGCCAGACCCCGATCAGCATCGTCACCACGAGCGACGCCACCGCAAGCTGGTAGGCGCCGTTGCCGAGCGACGAGAAGAACAGGAAGACGATGACGCCGTAGAGGATCTGGCCGACGACCTGCGAACCCTTGCCGACGAGCCCGTAGAGCCCGAAGA
>JAJYXX010000180.1 GCA_021801545.1 Chloroflexota bacterium
CCGTCCGGCGCACAGTTCCGGGGCGACGTACCCAAGTGGCCTAAGGGGGAGGTCTGCAAAACCTCTATTCGCCGGTTCGAATCCGGCCGTCGCCTCCACCCCCTGTGTTATCTGCGTGGGAAGTTCCGAGGTCGGGCCGTGCTCAACCCGAGCGTGAGACGCTCCCGCGGATTCCCACGCAGATAACACAGGGGGCGCCTCCACTCTCCTCGCGCCCAACCGTGGTCAGGCATCTGTGCGTCTGGCGGGCTACGCTGTCCGACGAGCCGAAGTGGCGGAACCGGCAGACGCGGCGGACTTAAACTCCGCTGCCCGCGAGGGCGTCAGGGTTCGAATCCCTGCTTCGGCACCACCGCTCCGCTGCGACACCTGTCCGGGCACGAGCAACTTACCGGCGCCGCCCGCCGCTTCGCGCCGGGCGCCAGCCTCGCCCCGCCGGTCGATCAGGTCCGCTTCAGGAGACCACCGAGCAGGCCGCGCCGGCCCTCGTGGTGTTCGACCGGGGTGCTGGCTGCCGCGCCGAACAGCTTCGTGGCGAGCTCGCCGAGCCGCTCCGCAGGGGGCGTCCGGGGTGCTCCCAGGACGAGCGGGACGCCCTCGTTGACCGCCTTCAGGTAGAGGAACGGATCGTAGGGGAGCTCGGCCGCGACCTTCACCCCGAGCGAGCTCTCGACCTGGCCGAGGCGGACGAGCTGTCGGGCGAAGAGCTGGTTGAGGACGAACGTCGTGCGCGTCGTCACCGCACCGGTCCGGTTCAGGTAATCGAGGAGCGAGGCGACAGCTCGCAGCGCGGCGATCTCCGGGTAGACCGCCAGGGCAATGTTGTCGGCCCGCTCGAGGGTGGTCAGGCTGCGCTCGTCGAGCACCGAGCCGGCGTCCACGATCACGGTGTCGAACGCCTCGAGCGCGGTCCCCAGGATCAGCTCGATCGCGGCGGCGTGGACGGTCTCGGACAGCTCCGGGCTGGGCGGGGCGGCGAGGACCCACAGCCCGCTCTCGTGGCGCATGGCGTAGGAGCGCAGCAATTCCGGCTCGTGCTGCGCCTGGCTGTCCTGGGCCAGGTCGGCGATCGTGTGGCGTGCCTTGAGGTTGAGGTGGGTAGCGACCTGGCCCCACTGGAGGTCGAGATCGACGAGCAGCGTGCGATCAGGTGCGCGGAGGGCAACCGCGGTTGCCACGTTGACCGCGATCGTCGTCGTCCCGGCGCCGCCCTTCGGGCTGAAGCAGGCGACAATCCGGTTGCGACCGGGATCGCCGAGGTCGAGCGTCGTGACCGGCGCCCGGTCGCGCGTCCGCTTGAAGCGCAGCAGAAGCGCCTCGACCCGAGCCTCGAGCTCGCGGGCGTCGAACGGGCGGGCGATGACGTCGTCGGCACCGGCCTCGAGGAACCGGATTCGCTCCTCGACATCGTTGGTCCGGCTGATGCACATGACCGGGATCGGCGCCAGGGCCGGTGTCGCCCGGATCTCCCGACAGAGCTGCTGGGCGTCGGCGTCGGCGCCCAGGACGTCGATGATGACGAGCTGGTGCTCCGCCGCCTGCCGGAACGCCTCGCCGGCGTCGGTCACGGTCGTCAGGCGGTAGCCGACCTGCGCGAGGACGCCGGTGATGACGTCGCCGGCGGGTTGGTCGGTTTCGACGAGGAGGATGGGGCTGTCAGGCACAGTGGCTCCGAAGACGGACGATCCGATCGATGAGAACGCTCTGAGGATACATCGGGGCGCCGTGCTAGACTGTCGATCGTTTCCTTTCGGCTCCGTTCGATCCGGCGGCAGCGCGCCACACTCGCCGGACGCGCAGCGGGGCAGACCCACAGGAAGGAGTGGAGAGGCGCATGCGCCGCTATGAACTGATGCTCGTCCTTCGTCCCGATCTCGCGGACGACCGGACCCAGGCGGTCATCGACCGCACGACCCGTGCGATCGCCGGCGCGGGTGGACAGATCGTCAAGCTCGCCCCGTGGGGTCGCCGTCGGCTGGCCTACCCGATCGAGCACCACCGCGAGGGTTCGTACCATATCGTCCTGTTCGACGCTCCAGCCGAGGCGATCGCCGAACTGGAGCGCGGCCTCCTGATCACCGAGGAACTGCTCCGGCACCTCGTCACCCGTGTCGAGCGCCCGGTCCGGGCCGGTCAGCGCAAGGGTGCCGAGGGCGTCGAGCTCGAGCCGACCCTGCCGCCCGTCGAGGAGGAGGAAGAGGAACTCGGCGAGCGAATCGACGAGTCGGAGAGCGAGGCCGCTCCGGCCGCGATCGACTGACCTGCCAGCCACCGATCGAGTGCTCGATCGACGAGGGAGAGATCCGCGATGTCGCTCAACAAGGCGATGATCATCGGCAATCTCGGCCGGGACCCCGAGATGCGCTACACGCCGAACGGGCAGGCCGTCACGCAGTTCACGGTGGCCGTGAACCGCAACTACAAGGACGCCGAGGGCGCCTGGCAGGAGGAGACCGAGTGGTTCCGGGTCGTCGCCTGGGGCCCGCTCGCGGAACGGACCGCCGAGTACCTGCGCAAGGGGCGCAAGGTCTACGTCGAGGGCCGGCTCCAGACGCGCCAGTGGGAAGACCGCGACGGCCAGAAGCGCTACACGACCGAGCTGATCGCCCAGACCGTCACCCCGCTCGACCCACGACCGCGTGAGGAGGGTGCCGAGCTCGGTGGTCCGTCTCGCCCGGCTGGGCGACCAGCGGGCGCGGCCGAACCCGGCGACCGGCTCGACGACACGAACCTCGACGACCTGCCCTTCTAGCACCCGGGCCGAGGAGCGGCCCGACCGATCCGACCCGCCGGCGGCTCAACCTCCGGCGCCTCACCAGGAGATCACGACACCATGCCCCCAGCCCCCCGATCGACGAAGAAGCGAGACGACTTCTATCGCGACCGTCGCCGCCGCAAGGTCTGCGCGTTCTGTGCCGACAAGACGGTCCAGATCGACTACAAGGAAGTGAATCGGCTCCGCCGCTACCTCTCGGAGCGGGCGAAGATCGAGCCGCGCCGCAAGACCGGCACCTGCGCTGCTCACCAGCGCGAGCTCTCGACCGCCCTGAAGCGGGCCCGCCACGTCGCCCTCCTGCCGTACGCACCCCAGCACCTTCGACCCTGACCGGCGCCTGATGGCGGAGACGTTGTCCGGGGCCGGCGGCTGACATGGCGGCCGGCCTGCTGATGATCGCCGGCGGGACCGCTGCCGGCATCTTCGGTTCCCTGCTCGGTCTGGGCGGGGGCATCCTGATCGTGCCCCTGCTGACGCTCGGCTTCGGGTTGCCGCTTCGCGAGGCGGTCGGGGTGAGCCTCGTGTCGGTGATCGCCACGAGTGGCGCGTCGGCGGGGGTCTACCTCCAGCGCCACATGGCGAACCTGCGGCTCGGGATGACGCTCGAGTTGTTCACCGCGCTCGGGGCGCTCGTCGGGGCGCTCGTCGCATTCCTGATCCCGGACCGGGCGCTCGCCGGGCTGTTCGCCGCGCTGCTGCTGTACGTGGCCGTGACGATGATCCGGAGCGGGCTGCGGCGCGGCGCGCGGGACGATGGCCTGGCTGCTGACGCGCCGGCCGCCGACCTCGAGAACACCGACCCTCCGGGCACGCTCGACCGGCTCTCGGGTCCGGACTACCGGGTCCGGAACCTCGGGCCGGCCGTTGGCGGCAGCCTCTTCGCCGGTGTCGTGTCGGCCCTGCTCGGGGTGGGCGGGGGGATCGTGAAGGTGCCGGTCATGCATCTCGTCATGGGCGTGCCACTCCGGGTGGCGGCCGCGACGAGCAATCTGATGATCGGTGTCACCGCCTCGGCCAGCGCGATCATCTACCTCTTGCGCGGCGAGATCGACCCGCTCGTGGCCGGCCCGACCGTGCTCGGGGTCTTCGTCGGGGCGACGATCGGGTCGCGGAGCGCCCATCGGGTCGACGTTCGCGTCCTGCGGCTCCTGTTCGTCGTCGTCCTCTTCTACACGGCCTGGCAGATGATCGAGCGGGCGCTCCGATGATCAGCGATCCCACGAACCGCGCTGCCGGTCCATCGCTCGATCTCGAGCGCAGGGTCGCGAACGTCCTGATCGGGGCGACGTACCTGAGCCTCGGCCTGATCGGGCTCGGGGTCCTGCTGATGATCGCCGGTGGCGTCTCGCCGCTCGACCAGGCGCTGGCGTTCGACCCGGGGCGGTTCGTCGACGACATCCTGGCCGGCCGACCGGAGGGGGTGCTCTGGCTCGGCCTCGTGGCGGTGATCGGGACGCCGACCGTCCGGGTGACCGCCTCGCTCATCAGCTACTTGCGCGACGGTGAGCGCCCGATGGTCCTCGTTGCGGCGGGGATCCTGGGCGTGATCGCGGCCAGCGTCCTGCTCGCCACCGGGCTGGGAGGCTGACGGTGGACATCGTCTTCCTCGTCGGTGCGTTCATCATCATCCTCGCCGGCGCCGAGCTCTTCACGAACGGGATCGAGTGGTTCGGGCACAAGCTCGAGCTGGCCGAAGGGGCGGTCGGCTCCGTGCTGGCCGCGATCGGGACGGCGCTGCCGGAGACGATGATCCCGCTGATCGCGATCCTCTTTTCGAGCGGCCGGGCCGCGAGCGACGTCGGGGTCGGGGCGATCCTCGGTGCGCCGTTCATGCTCGCCACGCTGGCCATGTTCGTGACCGGCGTGGCCGTCCTCGTCGCCGGGCGCAGCCGACCGACCGGCGACGTGATGGTCGTCGACCCGCCGGTGATCGCCCACGACATGCGCTGGTTCGTCGTCTCGTACGGGCTGGCGGTGAGCGTGGCGTTCCTGCCCGCCGAGCTGACCTGGCCCCGCCTTGCCGTCGCGGCGGTGCTGCTCGGGATCTACGGCTACTACGTGCTCGAGCACCTGCGGGCCGAGATGGCCCACGGCGACGCGGACCTCGCGCCGCTCCGGATGCACCGGCTCGACCGTCGCAGCCCTGCTCATCCGGTGCCGCCGCGCCTGCGGATCGTCACCTTCCAGGTGATCGTCGCCCTAGGGCTGATCGTGCTCGGGGCGTACGTCTTCGTCGGGGCGGTCTCGGATCTCGCTCTCTCCCTCGGCCTCGACGAGGCGCTCCTGGTCCTCGTCATCGCCCCGATCGCGACCGAGCTGCCCGAGAAGTTCAACAGCGTCATCTGGGTCCGCCAGGGGAAGGACACGCTCGCGATGGGCAACATCACCGGGGCGATGGTCTTCCAGAGCGCGATCCCGACCGTCATCGCGCTCATCTTCGCCGCCGATCGCTGGGCGGTGACCCCGGACTCGCTGATCGCGTTCGGGTCGGCGGGGATCGCGCTGCTCTCGTCGGCCGCGATCTTCGTGCCGATGGCCCGGACGGGCCGCCTGCAGGGCCGTCGCCTGCTCGTCGGCGGTGTCTTCTACCTCGCCTACCTGGGACTCGTCGTCGGTCGCCTGGCGGGCGTGTCGCTCTGAGTCGGCCCGGCCGCCGGCCGGTGCGGGGGCGGACGGAGCGGCCGGAACGGCCGGTCGAGGCGCCGGAGGCCGCTGCTATACTTGGCCGGTCGGTGGCATCCCCACCGGCGCGCGCGATCGATCCGCGGTCTGCGAGCCACGGCCAGCTTCAGGAGCCTGCCTCGATGCTCACCGAGAAGCCCTCCGGCGCGTCCGCCCCGGCAGAGCGGGCAGCCGGCGCCCCCGTCGACCTCGACAGCCTCGTCTGCTACTTCGAGGGCCGCTTCGTCCCGATGAGCGAGGCGAAGGTCAGCATCATGACCCACGCCTTCATGTACGGGACGGCGGTCTTCGAGGGGATCCGTGCCTACTGGAACGCCGAGGAGGGCCAGCTCTACGGGTTGAAGATCCGCGAGCACGTCGAGCGCATCCGGGCCAACTGCCGGATGCTGCTCATGGAGCCGGTCCCGTCGGTCGACGAGCTGAGCGCGCTCATCGTCGAGACGGTGCGGCGGAACGGGTTCCGCGAGGACACGTACATCCGGCCCTCGTTCTACAAGTCGAGCCGGGCGATCGGCGTCCGGCTCCACCACCTCGACCACCAGCTCTACATCGTTGCCCTGCCGTTCGGGAACTACATCGAGACCGAGGCCGGCGTCCGGATCATGAGCTCGTCCTGGCGCCGGAACGCGGACGAGGCGCTGCCGGCCCGGGGCAAGATCGTCGGCGGCTACGTGAACATGGCCTTCCAGAAGTCCGAGGCCGAGCTGAACGGGTACGACGAGGCGCTCGTGATGACGCCCGACGG
>JAJYXX010000038.1 GCA_021801545.1 Chloroflexota bacterium
CCCGTTCGCCGGGTACGAGATCCCGGAGCAACCCCTGCCAGGCGACCGCGACGAGTGCCTCGGCGGGGATCGCATCGGCCCACTCGCCGCCGAGCTCGCCGGCCACCGGGGCGAGGATCCATGCCCTGGCCGAGCGCCAGGGATCCGGCAGGGCAGAGACCGGCACCGGATCGGAACGCTCGAAGCAGAGCTGGATCCGGCCGTGCGGGGTCTCGATGTTGTCGAACACCGGACCTCGCCCGAGGCGAACGAGCCGCACGTCGACGCCCACGCGGCGCAGGAGATCGAGCTCCTCGGCAGCCGCCGCGGCTTCGTCGACGCCGACGAGGGCGCCGGTCGGCAGGCCGAGCCGGGCAACCGTGAGCGCGCTGTACGTGACGCCGCCGCCGAGGCGCCAGCCACGCGGATCGTCGGGGGCATGGTCGCGGGCGGCCGACCCGACGACGACGATCCGCGGTGGTCGGGCAGGCGTGCCTGCGTCCGGCATGGAGGCCCTCCCTCTTCAGTCGCCGTAGCCGGGGACCGTTCCGCCGCCGGAACCGGCCCCCCCAATCGTCCCCGGCCCTGTGCCGGGAGCGCGTCGGATGCGAGCGTATACTGGCCGCCGCCCCGCCGTCCGACCACTGGCGGGACCAGACCTGGGAGTGACGGTGTTCTTCTACGAGCTTCACGAAGGTGACGATGACGTCTTCGCCGATCTCCTCCTCGCCCGCGAGACGGAGATGTCGCCCGACGTCTTCTTTCAGACCGTCCAGGAGATCCGCCGGCGGGTCCAGAACACGTTCGAGCAGGACACCCTGATCGAGGCGATCGCCGAGGAGCTCGAGCGCGACCACGGCTTCGTCTTCATCTCGGACGCGCGCCTCACGGCCGCGGTCAACGTCTCGACCGATGAGGCCGACAACTTTCTCGCCGACCTCGACGACGAGGGAGACGAGGTCGAGTTCGATGGAGACGACCTCGAGGAGACCGACGGGTACCTGACGATCATCGCCGACCTCAGGGCCGACGCCGACGCCCGTCCGAACTGATCGCCGGCAGCCCGAGCCCCGACGGTGCGACAGGCGCCAGGGCGCCGGACCCCTCGCGAGCGGATCAGCGGCTCCGGATCAGCGGCTGAAGAGGATCTCCAGGACGTCGCCGTCCTTCACGCGGTACGCCTTGCCCTCGGAACGGAGCTTGCCGTGCCGGCGCGCCTCAGCCATCGAGCCAAGCGCCACCAGGTCCTCGTAGGCGACGACCTCGGCCCGGATGAAGCCCCGGGCCAGATCGCTGTGGATCGCCGCCGCCGCATCCACCGCCGTCGCGCCGCGCGGAATCGGCCAGGCGCGAACCTCGTCCGGTCCCGCGGTCAGGAAGCTGATCAGGCCGAGCAGCTGGTACGAGAGTGCGATCACCCGGTCGAGGCCAGACTCGTGGAGACCGAGCTCCTCCATGAAGACCGCCGCCTCGTCGGGCTCGAGCTCGCCGAGCTCCATCTCGATCCGGGCCGAGAGCGCGTCGACGATCGTGTGCTCGTGCTCGTAGCGGGCCGCCACCGTGGCCACCAGTTCCGCGGCCCGGGGCAGGTCCTGCTCCCCGATGTTGAGGAGCGCGAGGACCGGTTTCTGAGTGAGGAACCGGAACCCCCGGATCGCCTTTTCCTCGTCTGGCTCGAGCGGCACGTCGCGGATCGGTGAGCCGGCGCGGAGCGCCTCGTGCAGCCGGCGCAGGACCGCCTCCTCCCGCTCGTTCGCCTCGCGCTCGGCCGGGGTGCCGTGGCGACCGGTCGCCCGGAGCCGCTCGAGCCGTCGCTCGGTGACGGCCAGGTCGGCCATCGTGAACTCGAGGTCGAGCCGCTCGAGGTCGCGGAGCGGGTCGACCGTGCCCTCCGGGTGCGGCATCGACGGATTCTCGAACGCGCGCACGACGTGGAGGAGCGCGTCCGAGTCGCGCAGACGGGCGAGGTGCTCGGCCGGCAGCTCCTCGGCCCCGATCCGGCCCTCGGAGGAGGCCGGCGGCGCCGGCAGGTCGACGTACGTGACGTCCGCGGGCACGATCTTCTTGGGGTGGAAGATCTCGGCGAGCCGATCGAGCCGCGGGTCCGGCACCTTGACGACGCCGACGTTGAGCTGGAGCCCGCCAAACCCGCCGACCTCGGCGTGGCCCTGCGTGAGCGTGTTGAAGACGGTCGTCTTGCCCGCTGCGGCAAGGCCGACGATCGCGATCTGCATGTTCGGGCTGGTCCTCTCGGTGGCGGTGGGCGATGCCGACGGAACGATCGAGACCGGGCGAGGCGTCAGTAGCCGGCGGCCGGGTCGACGACGTTCACGAGCGGCTCACCGCGCGCGTAGCGGCCGATGTTCTCGCAGAAGAGCTCGACGCTCCGGTCGAGGACGCGACTGCTCGACCACGACGTATGGGGCGTGACGATCACGTTCGGGAGGTCGTAGAACGGCGAGGATACGGGAAGTGGCTCCTCACGGAACGTGTCGAGCACCGCCCCCCCGAGCGGGCCGTCCCGGAGTGCCCGAAGCAGCGCGCGCTCGTCGACGAGCCGGCCCCGGGCGACGTTGATCAGCCACGCGCCGGGCTTCACCGCCTCGAGCGCGGACGCGTCGATCAGGCCCTCGGTCCCGGGCGTCAGCGGCAGGGCAAGGACGACGAAGTCGGACCCGGCGAGCAGGTCCGGGAGCCGCTCCGCGCCCCAGACGGTGAGCGATCCCGGTGCGGTCCGACCGGCGGACCCGAAGCTCGGCTCTCCGCCTCGCCCGGGCGCGGCTCCCGGCTCCGACCGCTCGCTCTCGCCCTGCTCCGGTCGGCGGCGGGTGGCGATCACCCGGCAGCCAAAGGCGCGGGCGAGGTCGGCGACCGCGCCACCGATGCTGCCCAGCCCGACGATACCAACGGTCACGTCGCACAGCTCCGTCCCTTCGAGCGGCTGCCAGGTCCGCTCGCGCTGGAGCTCGAGGAGCTGGGGCAGCCGGCGGCTGACGGCAAGGATCATCATCAGAACGTATTCGGCGATCGGGACGCTGAAGACGCCGCGGGCGTTCGTGATCACGAGGCCCCGTGCGAGGCCGGCGGGCGTCAGGACGCGCTCGACCCCGGCGGTCGCCGAGTGGACCCAGGCCAGGCGCGGAGCGCGGGCGAGCAGGCGGTCGAACGTCTCGGCCGCCAGAAACCCCCGGAGGAGCACCTCGACGTCATCGAGCGGTCCGTCCGCCAGCCCTTCGCTCGAGACCATGACGAGCCGGGCGCCGGGCGCCGCGGCCCGGATCCGCTCGAGGTCGCGGGCTCGGTAGCGGGCTGACAGGATCGGCGTCAGGGCGATCGCAGCCGGCATCCCGTTCGGTCCGTGCCCGGGGCCGGCCACCCGGCGGATCCCGGGCGTCGACGAGGTCATCGTCGTCCCTCCCGAACGACCCGCCGGACACTGGGCATCGGCTCGCTCATCGTGGCTCGAGCCCGCCGACCCGGGCGAGCCAGCGGTCGGGCGCCTCGATCTCGCCCTCGCGCGGCAGGGTCTCCTCACTCTCCCAGAGTCGCGCCAGCGCCGCCGGACCGCCACGGGCAGCCACCGCGGCCACGAACCGCTCGCCCTTGCGGTACTGCTCCATCTTCAGGTCGAGGCCGGTCAGGCGCAGGATCGCGCGCTCCATGGCGGACCTGCTCTCGCGGCGCTCGTGGAAGCGGGTGCTGATCCGCTCGACCCCCGGCACGATCTCTCGCCCCACCTCGTCCATGACGTAGTCGCTGAAGCCCTCGAGAAGGCTCATCACCGCCTGCGTCTCCCGGAAGAGGCGGCGCTGCTCGTCGCTCATCAGTCGCTCGAGCCAGTGGTCGGCGTCGCTCTCACCGCGGAGCGAGCGCCCGAGGCTGCGCAGCGCGTCGCGGCTGAGCGCGGCGGCGTCCTTCGAGAGAGCGGCCAGCTGGCGCTCGAGGCGCTCGACGAGGTAGGGCCGGAGCCAGGGATGGGCCTCGAACTCGAAGGCGTGAGTCATCTCGTGGAGGGCGATCCAGGTGCGGAAGGGCTCGAGGGGCACGCCGAGCACTCCGGCGGTCTGGCGGATGTTCTCCTCGACGAACAGGAGGCGCCCGGGCGTGGCTTCGGCCGTCAGCAGGGCGAGATCGTACTGGCCCAGAACGCGCTGGCCGAGGAAACCGAGCAGATAGCCGATCTGACGGGTCGTGAGGTAGCGGTTGGCGATCGCCAGCACGGACTTCGTGAGCCCTCCGCCGACCGGCACGATCTCGTCGAGCAGCCTGCCCTCGAGGCGCTCGATGAGTGATCTGAAGGCCTTGCTGTTCGCCCGGACCCAGCCGGCCCGGTCGACGACCTCGACCCGCTCGACGACGCCCGGCAGCTCGGTGCCGAGGAAGGCGACGAGGCGCGGCACGATCAGCTCCATCGCGGCCACGTAGCTCGCCTCGGCCGCCCGCAGCTCGGCGGGTTCGAGCCCACCGGGCGCCCGGCGAAGACGCGCGGTGGCGATCGCCTCCACCTGTGGCCAATCGACGAGGCCGCGGCGGGCGGACCGTTCGGCCCGCCTCGTGAGCACGGTGGCCAGGGCGCCGAGCACCGAGCCGACGAGGAAACCGGCCTGCCAGACCCGGTCGTCGCGCCAACCCCGGCCGTCGCGCCAACCCCGGCCGTCGCGCCAACCCGCCCTTCGACTCGTCATCGAACCGGCACCTCGAGCGTGACCTGTGCCACGTCGGGGAACGCCGAGCCGAAGAGCCGTCCGGCGAGCTCCCGGAACGTGGCCAGGTCGCCCGTCGTGAGCTGCAGATGCGTCGCCGGGACGACCCGCTCCTCCGGGGCGGTGTGGCCTGCCGCTCCCGGATCGGCCGCCGTGCCCCGGGTCGTGCCCGGTGCCTCCAGGCCGTTCATCGCCAGCACCTCGACGAGCGCCGACGCCGTCGCGGTCGCCGAATCAACGATCGCGACGCGCTCACCGGCCACGGTCTGGATGACCGGTCGCAGGAGTGGGTAGTGGGTGCAGCCCAGGAGGAGGGTATCGATCCGGGCCGAGGCCGGCAGCGGAAAGACGAACTCTCCGTTCGCATCGCGTTCGCCCAGGAGCGGGGCGAGCGCGTCGCGCATGACCGTCTCGACCTCGGGGCCTGCCAGCAGGCCGGCCTCGACGAGCGGCACGAGGGCCGGTGTGGCGTGCTCGTAGACCTCGATCGCCGGGTTCTCGTCCTTGATCGCCAGGAAGTAGGCGTGCGAGCGGATCGTAGCCGGCGTACCGATGACGCCGACCCGCCGGTTGCGGGTGGCAAGCGCGGAAGCCGAGGCACCCGGCCGGATCACCCCCAGGATCGGCAGGTCGTAACGGCGCCGGAGGTCGGCGAGCGCGACCGCGGTCGAGGTGTTGCAGGCGACGACGATCGCCTTCACGTCGCGGCCGGTCAGCTCGTCGAGGCACTGGCGGCTGAAGGCAAGCACCTCCTCGTCGCTCCGTGTGCCGTACGGGGCGCGGGCATTGTCGCCGAAGTAGATCGTCGACTCGTGGGGCAAGCGACGAAGGATCTCGCGCAGGACGGTCAGGCCGCCGACGCCCGAGTCGAAGACCCCGATCGGACGCGGGTCGGACATCGCTCAGCGCCTCGCCGCGGCGGCCACCCGTCCGGCACCGAGCAGATCCGTCGCGGCGCGCACGATGTCCTGGCTCACCTGGGCCGACGGGTTGGCGAGCACGAACGGGACGCCCTCGTTGTTCGACTGGACGACGAGGCGTCCGTCCGAGACGACGCTGTACTCGGGAACCCGGCCGAGCGCACGGGCGAGATCCTCGGCCGGGATACCACCCGAGGAATCGGCGCGGTTCACCAGGTAGCGGACCTTCGAGGCCGGGTAGCCGATCGAGCGGAACGTGTCCGCGACCGCGATCGTGTTGTGGATCGTCGTCGAGTCGTAGGTCACGATTTCGAGGACCGTCTCGGAGGCGTCGAGGAACGAGAGCGTGATCTCCGAGAGGACCGCGGTCGTGTCGACGACGATCACCTCGTAGACGCGGCGCAGGAGCGAGAGGACCTTGTCGATGTCGCGGATGGTCACCATCTCGGCCATCTCGACACGCGGCGGCGCGAGCAGCAGATCGATCCCCGACGGATCGCGCCACAGGACGTCGGCGAGATCCGATTCCTGGATCCGGTCGGTCGGCAGGTCGAGGAGCGACGGGGCATCGAGCGGGACCT
>JAJYXX010000043.1 GCA_021801545.1 Chloroflexota bacterium
TGCCCTGATCCTTCGAGCCGCCGCGGTCGCCGGGTGTCGACGACTCCTCAGCGAGGACCTGGCAGATGGCACGACGTACGGTTCGGTCGTGGTCGAGAACCCGTTCGCGAATACTCGTTAGCTCTCGTCCGTGACGGCACGCTCCGGCAGTTGACCTGACTTGGATGGGCTCGAGTCCTCTCGCCCCGACCAAAGCACCTTCACAGCATGCGCGTGGGCCACAAGGATGCGCGTGATCCTTGACACCACGCGCCGTGGGGGCGCACGATCGCTCCTGTGGATGCGCCTCGCCTGATCGCCCGACTGACCCGCCTGGGGCTGACAAGCTACGAGGCTCGAGCCTACTCCGCCCTCGTCCGCCGGGACTCGTTCACCGCCGCCCAGGTCGCCCGCGAGGCTGGCCTCCCCCGCCAGCGGATCTACGACGTCCTCGGCAACCTCGTCCAGAGGGGGCTTGCGAGCGCCCGACCCGGTCACCAGGTGAAGTACGCGGCGGTCGCCCCGGAGCTCGCGATCGCGCGGCTCATCGCGATCCAGCGCGAGGAGCTCGCCGAGCGCGAGCACGACGCCGCGGAGATCATCGAGGCGTTGTCCCCCGACTACGAGGCCGGTCAGGCCCACACCGACCCGCTCGAGTACATCGAGGTCCTGCGTGACCGCGGCGCGATCAACGAGCGCTTCGCCGAGCTCCAGTCGCAGGTGAAGCGCGAGATCCTCGTCTTCACGAAGCCGCCCTATGCGAAGCCGCCGCAGGAGAACGTCGAGGGTCTCGAGGTCACTCGCACCCACGATGCGCGGAGCGTCTACGAGGCGTCGATCTTCGACGATCCGGCCACGACCGAGGGGGTGCGGCGATTCGTCGATGCCGGCGAGAAGGCCCGCTTCGTCGACCGCCTGCCGCTCAAGCTCGTGATCATCGACGAGACGATCGTCATGTTCGGGATGGAGGATCCGGTCGCGAACAGCGAGGCGCTGACGATCGTCGTCGTCGAGCACCCGTCGCTCGCGCAGGTCCTGAAGATCGCGTTCGACACGGTCTGGGAGCGGGGCCTGACGTTCGACCAGGCGTACGACCGCTACGTCGCCCGTCGCACGCGGACCGCCTGACGCGCCTGCGATGACCCGAAGACACGGTCTCTCCGCGCTCATCGTCGCGATCCTCGTCGCGACGATGCTCCCCGGGTCCGTGGCCCCGGCCGCTGCGGCGGTGCCAACCCCCGCCCCCGCCCCGGATCCCGCGGCCAAACTCCGCGGCGACCTCGCTGCTCTCGTCGCCGGCGAGGCGAGCCTCGACCCGCGGATCCCGGGTCTCGTCCCGGGACTCCACGCCGGCGAGCTCCCCTATTTCGTCCTCCTGTCCGCCCCGAACGACGGGGCGCACCGCGCCGCCCTCGAGGACGCCGGTGCCCGGGTCCTGCGCACCTACCGCTCGATCGACCTGTTCGCCGTCGCCTCCGACCCGACGACCGTTCTCCGCATCGCTGCGCTGCCGTGGGTCGACCGGCTCGCCCCGATCGAGGTCGTCGTCGCCCTCGACGACGAGCACGAGGTGGACCAGTCGCGGGCGACGACTGCCGATGTCGGCGCGACCCCCTGGTGGGACCGCGGGATCACCGGCCGGGGCGTCCGGATCGCCGTCCTCGACACCGGCCTTGATCCCGTCCACCCCGACCTGGACGATCTCGACTTCCGCCACTGGTCCGCCCCGCTCAACGAGGCGAAGGTCGTCGACAGCCGTGACTTCAATGGTGGCGTCTGCCGACCGGCGACCGGTGACGGCCACGGCCACGGGACGCACGTCGCGGGGATCGCGACGGGGACCGGCGAGGGCCTGCCGGCGGCCGACGACGACGGGCGCTACGCGGGGATCGCGCCCGGGGCGCAGCTCGCGGTCGGGAAGGTCCTGACCGACGCCGGCGCGGGTGTCAACAGCGACCTGATCGCCGCGCTCGAGTGGGCGTCGATGCCGGAGGAGCCGCTCGCGACCGGCTGTGCGATCGGGGCCGACATCGTCAACCTGAGCCTCGGATCGGAGGCGAGGCCGGACCGCCTGAACTCCGGCGGCGACGTCGACATGGTCAGCCTGGTCCTCGACCGGCTGGCCGTCCGCTACGGGACGCTGTTCGTCGCCGCGGCCGGCAACAGCGGCCCGTACCTCGGCAGCGCGCTCGAGGCGCCCGGGTCGGCGGCCCAGGCGCTCAGCGTCGCCGCGGCCGCGAAGGACCACGACGTCAACCACGACGACACGCTGTCCGGTGACACGTGCGCTGGCTGGCGCCACCCCCACTCAGGCTCCATGTTCGACAACGACTGCTCGGCCGGGATCGGCGACCAGCCGCCGTCGATCTCGTCCTTCTCGTCGCGCGGGCCGTCAGGCGACCTGTGGCTCCGACCGGACATCGCGGCGCCCGGCTACAACATCGTGTCGGCCCAGTCCGCGACCGGGTCCGCGCTCGCGGCGAACGACCAGAACGTCAACACCCGGACCGACCCGCTCTACGCGACGGCGAGCGGCACGTCGATGGCCGCCCCGGCCGCGGCCGGCTCCGCGGCGCTCGTCCTCGACGCGTACCGCCAACGGCACGGCGGGGACCCAGCGGGCGCGTCCGGCCTGTCGGGACGATCGGCGCCCTCTCACGCGCTCCTCCGCGCCGCCCTGATGAACTCGGCCGGCCCCGACCTGTTCGAGGCGCGCTGGATCTTCACGAGCGGCGTCGGAGGCCTTCTCACCTGCCCGCCGGAGCTCGACCCGATCACCTTCGGGCTGTGCGACGTTGTCGAGCTCTTCGGGTCGGCGATCGGCTCGTCGACGGCGTACGAGGTTCGGAACGGCCCGGGCGACCCGTACGTCGGGCCACTCGCGGAGGGCGCCGGGAAACTGAACGTCGGCCGGGCGATCGCGGCGCTCCGCGACGGCGTCGTCGTCTACAGCGCGGCGTCGGGCAGCGGCGAGACGGCCGGCACGGGGCCGCGCGACCTCCAGGGCACGTGGCAGATCGGCGCGGTCGCGGCCGGGACGGCGGTGACACAGCGGTTTGTCGTCCATGCCGCGCCGGGCGCCGGGCCCGCGACGGTCGGCTTCGCGTTCGATCCGGGACAGCCATCGGACTCCAGCCGCTCGATCCCGACCGCGGGCGCCGACGCCTGGACGGTCGGGCTGCCGGGCGCGGTCACCGTGTCCCCGGGCGGCGACGCGGTCGTGGAGCTGCGGGCGACGATCCCGGCGTCGGCCGCGCCGGGCACGTACACCGGCGCCATGCTCGTCTCGGTTGCCGGCGTGGCGGGCGCCGATGGGACGCCGGGCGCCGGCCAGCTCCTGCGGGTACCGGTCTTCGCATTGGTGGCGCTCCATGACCCGGATCCGGCGGCCGGGAACGCGCCCGGACCCCAGGCCGCGCTCGACTCGGCTGTCGACGTCTTCGCGAAGAGCGACACGATCTGGCCGTCGGTCGCGGGTCAGCCGGGGACCGGATCGAACGCCGACTGGCTCGTCCACCCGGTCGACCTCACCGCCGGCCTGAGCGCGGCGACCTGGACGGCGTGGGATCCGGCCGGGCGCGACACCTACGACCTCTACCTCTACGACGAGCGCCTCGACCTCGTCGCGAGCACGCATCCGTTTGCCGCGGCGGGCGTGTCCGATCCGGACGCCGCACGCGGCCGGCCGCCGTCGACTGCGGCGGCCCCCGCGATCCTGTCGGTCCGGACACCAGCCGGCGGGCGGTACCACCTCGTCGTCAGCCGAGCGGGGGTCGGGCGGACTGGGCTGCAACCCGCCGGCGACATGGGCGCGTACCGGCTCCGCCTCGATGAGGTCCGGGCGGTCGGCGAGCCGGGCGCGGCCGCGCTCGCCTACGAGGGCGACCAGGTCGTGGCCCAGGGATCGCCGGCCAGGCTCGCCGCCCGGTTGACCGGCGCCGACGGGGCGCCGATCGCGGGCCGCTCCGTCGCGTTCACGTTCGACGATCCGCCGGTGGCGCCGTGCCCCGGCGGCGCGTGCGTCGCGGTCACGGACGCCCGGGGGCTCGCCCAGCTCGCGACGGATCCACTCGAGCTGGCGCCCGGGATCCACGAGGTGCGGGTCGCGTTCGCGGGCGACGAGTTCTGGACGGGCGCCTCGGGTGCCGCGTTCGTCCTCGTCGTGGGCGTGGAGCCGCCGCCGGTGCCGGGCAGCGGGCGGGCCCAGGCCGCGGGCTGGTTCGTGCCCGACGGCGCGGCCGGCTCAGGACCGCGCGACCGGATCCACCTCGCCCTCCACGCGACGGGCGGGGCCGCGGGTGCGACGGGTCAGCTCCGCTGGCGCGACCCGGCGGCGGGGCTGGACCTGCGCCTCGGCGCGTACTCCGCGCTCGTCGTCGACGGGCGGCGAGCGACGCTCCTCGGCACGGCCGTCGACGCGGATGGGCGGTCGCTGACGTTCCGATTGATCGTCGAGGACGCGGGCGAGCCCGGCACGGGTGTCGACGCGATCGACTTCCGGCTGCTCGAGACGGGCTACGCGCGAAGCGGCCGGCTCGGCGGCGGCAACCTGAAGGTCGCCGCGGGCTGATCGCCGGCCCGGGTCGCCCGCGGCCGCCTCCGCCATCGCCCACCAGGGGGTCCCGACGACTCGAACCCGGCCCGTGGCCGCGCCCGCGCGCCGCGACCAGCACCTCGTGGGTCCCGGGCGCGCCGAACGGCGCGCGCGCCGGCACAACCCCGGTCTTCGCGCACCGTTCGCCTCGCCACTCGACGAAAAACGGGGTCTTGACACCCCTGCCAGTGGTGCTCACTATGAGCAGTCACAACCACTGATCGTGGTGTCACATCACCACGAGTGGATCGACAGACCGGGGCTTGCCGAGGGAGGTCCACATCATGCGCGCTCGCCACCCGTCCATCGGGAGATGGTGGTTCCGGCGGACGGTCATCTTCATCTCGTCCGGGGCGCTGGCCCTGGGCCTCGTCGGGGTGCCCGGGGGCGTCGCCGCGACGAGCGGCGCGACGCAGCGCTACCTCGTCCTCTTCGCCGGGACGTACGCCCTCGACGGCTCCTACGCCCTTGGCGGCGACTACGCTCTGAACCACGCGTACGCGCTCGAGATCGTCAGGGTGGCCGGCGGCACGGTCTCGAACGACCTGTCGAAGCAGATCGGCGTCATGGTCGTCGAATCGTCGAATGACCAGTTCTATGCGCTGCTCAAGAGCGATGCGCTCGTCGAGGAGATCGGCCAGGACTGGCGCTGGCAGGGCTTCGGACCGCCCAGCGCGCCGGCGCCGGAACCAGCCACCGACCCGGCGGAGAGCCTGCAATGGGACATGCAGATGATCCGGGCCGACCAGGCTCACGACACCCAGGGCGGTCGACCGGAGGTCCAGGTCGGCGTCCTCGATAGCGGGATCGACGGCCGCCATCCCGACTTCATGAAGGACGGCCTCTCGAACGTCGACTGCGCGAAGGGCCACAACTCCGTGAGCTTCCTGCCGGAGGGTCCCGGCATCGGGTCGCCAGATCCCTGCACGGACAACCAGTTCCACGGCACGCATGTCGCGGGGACGATCGCGGCGCGGGCGAACGGGCTCGGCGTCGTGGGCGTCGCCCCGAACGTCACCCTCGTCCCGGTCAAGGCCTGCGACGCGAGCGGCTACTGCTACGCGAGCGCCGTCGTGGACGCGATCACCTATGCCGGCGACGAGCAGTTCGAAGTCATCAACATGAGCTTCTTCGTCGACGACAACGAGTTCCAGCAGTCGACGGAGTTCAAGTGCACGAGCGACCCGACCCAGCGGGCCTTCCGCCGGTCGGTCGAACGCGCTCTCCAGTACGCCCGCAGCCGGGGCGTCGTCCCGGTCGCCGCGCTCGGCAACAGCGACCAGGATCTCGCCAATCCGGTCGATGAGAACGGTAACCCGATCGACAACGAGTGCGAGGTCGTCCCCGCCGAATCGAGCGGGGTGATCGGGACGATGGCGCTGGGCGCCAGGAGCGAGAAGGCGAGGTACTCCAACTATGGCAACAGCGTCGTGGACGTCGCGGCGCCCGGCGGCAACGGGACGACCGGCGACTGCCGGACGACGATCCTGTCGACGATCCCGGGCGGTCTCTACGCCTGCATCCAGGGGACGTCGATGGCGTCGCCCCACGCGGCCGGGGTCGCCGCCCTGATCGTCAGCCAGTTCGGCCATCTCGGCGG
>JAJYXX010000087.1 GCA_021801545.1 Chloroflexota bacterium
TGGACGTCAACTCGATCGCGAATGGGCTCTTCCTCGGCATCCTCACCTCCACCAGGGATCGGGATGAGGATAGCCGAACGCGCCTCAGAATACAGCATCATATTTATGTAGTGGAGTACTAAGCCACCTCGCTACCCTTTCCATGCCTCGGCCCCGGTTCCCCGGCATGCCAGCGGTCACCTGACTGTGAACTCTGTCTCGGCATCGCCTTGTCGATCGTCGAGCGAGCACGAGATGTAGATCGGCCAGGTGCCTCGCGTCGTCCGGCTGCCGATGGCCTTCTTCGTCATCTTGATCGTTACCGAGGCGGTGCCGTTGCGAGGAACCGATGCTGTTCGCTTCGTGATCGTCACTGCCAGCGGCTTGGCCGTCGGCTCCGGCGTCTCGACGGACGACAGGATGTCAGGCAGCGCCACCGTGCCGAGTGGCGTTTCGCGAGGCGTCGCCTCGAGGATCGCGCCCCCTCAGCCTGTGATCAGTACCATCACCAGGACCAGTGCGAGCCTGCGCATCATGTCCCTCCTCAGTCGAGCGGCGGGCTAATCGCCCGCCGCTCGACTACCGCCTGACCGTCTACGAAGCGCGGCGCCCGGCCCGTCTTCGTCTTCTCGGTCACGCCCCTGCCCCGCTTCCCAATCCGCGCGCTCTTGCTCTGCGATCCGCGCGATCGCGTCGAGGCGCTCCTCGTCAGTCGGCGGCGGATCGATGAACAAGTTCAGGGGGACATCATAGATCCGAGCGAGCTGGCGGAGAACGGTCGCGCGTGGTTCCATCCGATACGGAGGCGGCACTCAACTCCCGAGCACGATCCAGCCCAGCGACCGCGCGATCTGGGCCTGGCGGAGGTCAAACGTGACGAAGGGCAGCGCGTCTCCACCGGCCTCCCTCGTCGCCCTGAGATGGAGCGAGTCCAGGGTGCGCGCGCCGGTGACCTCGGCGATCTTCGCCGCCGCTTCGCAGACGTCGCCTGTGAGCTCCACCAACAATCTGCCAGCCAGTCCCGATCGAACTGCCGCCGAGCCGCCCGCAACGCGACGCCCTGCAGCTCGCGCGCGAGATTCCGGCGGACCTCGACCGCCGTGTGTCGTGCCGTCACCCACTCGGGGTCGGCGGTGAGGATCTCCTCGGCGTGCGGGCTGTCGGGCTCGTCGAAGTAGAGCTTGAGGAAGGCACTGGCGTCGACGTAAAGGGTCACGCCCCCCGATCCTCAGCGAGCATCTCCGCCACCCGCCGGGAGGCGGGGAAGCGCCGCCAGGGTCCGACGGGATGCCCTTCGGAGGGTCGGATCCACCCTTCGGCGATCCCCTCCGCCAGCCGCGCCCGGTCGGGCAGGGGGCCCAGGACGGCCTTGGGCTGCCCTCGATCGGTGACGCGGATCACCTCTCCCCGAGCTGCCCGCTCCAGGTAGTGGGAAAGCCGCCCCTTGAGATCTCGGACCGACACGTCACTCATGTGACCACACTAATTCACTCTGTGGTCACCATCAAGCGGATCGATGCAGGCGGCCAGATCAGACGCGGATCACAGCCAGGCCCGGGACCTCCACGTAGTCCTCGTCCTGCGTCACGACGGGGACCCCCATCGAGATCGCAGTCGCTGCGATCCATGAGTCGTTGACGGGCATCCGAAGACCGAGCTCTCGCAAAATGGCCCGGAGCCTGGCCCACGCCTCGGCGACTCGGTCATCGACCACGATCGGGTCGAGCGTGAGCGCCTGCGTCAGCGTCGCCAACCGCCGGTCGCGCGTGTCGACATCAGTAGCGGCGAGCACACCGGCCCGAAGTTCGCCGATCGTGATCACGGAGACGGCGAGCCGGTCAGGGAGGTCGTCCGCTCGCAGCGCGCGGCCCGACTCGTTGGCGATGAAGATGCTGGTATCCGCGACTCCGTCGGTCACCGGACGCGGATGTCGTCGGTCGTGTCCGGAGCGAGTTCGCGCAGGTCCGCGCGGAGACGGGCGTCAGCCTGATGCTGAAGCATCCGGCGCACGAACTCCTCCCGGTTGAGCCATCGAGGGCGCCGACCGACGGGCTGGAGGACGGCCACGGCCCTGCCTTCGACGGTGATGGTGATCGACTCGCCGGCTTCCACTCGATCAAGCAAGGCGCGGGTGTTGTTCCGAAGCTCACGCGATGCGACATCGACCATGACGCAACCGTAGCACAACTGCGACATGCGTCGCAAGACGCACCAGCAGGCGAGCCGGCCTTGCCGCGGCTGTCGAGGCAGCTGATGTTGTAGTATGCAACAATGCTGACCGTTCCCGAGGTCGCCAGACGGGTAGGGAAGCACCCGAGACCATTCGCCGCTGGATCCGCGAAGGGAAGCTACCGGCCACCAAGATCGGCACCCAGCACGTCATCGACGAGGACGACCTGGCACTCGTCGGCGGCCTTCCGCCAGCGCATCGTTCTGACCAGGCGCCCGACACCATGGCCGATGTGGTCGCCGCAAACCGACGCTCAAGGGCCGAGCGGTCGGCTCGGGTCGGGGAGGCGGTCGCACCATACGGCTCGGGGTTCCCAGCGCCTGCGCACCAGTCCGAGCGAGGGGATCTCTGGCTACCCGCCATCGTGGGCCGGATCGTCCGGCTGGTCGACCCGGTGCGAATCATCCTGTTTCGGATCCCGAGCGCGCGGAGACGCTCGTGACGACAGCAACAGGGGATCTCTGGCTACCCGCCATCGTGGGTACGACATCCTCGTGATCCTGGACGAAGTCGAAAATCGCCGAGCGACGCGCATCCGCATCCGCGGTGCTCTCGATGACTTGCCGATTGCCAAGGACGTCATTGTCGCGACGGCAGACGAAGTCGCCGGTCATCACGGGCGACCCTGGGGCGTGCTGCACTGGGCGCTGGCTGAAGGCCGCGTGGTGTACGAGCGTGCCTGAGGATGATGCGAGGCCGGCGGCTCTCTATGGTGGCGCCTCGCCCTTGGTGACCTGAACAGGGCGCGCGCGCTGGCTGCAGATGACACCGTGACTCCGAGACTCGCGGCCTCGCTGGCGTAGCAGGCCGCCGAGAAGGCACTCAAGGCCGCCATTGCGCTCGATGGCGATGAGCCACCCTACGTTGTAGTATGCGACTATCTAGGTCCCACCGAGGAGGAGCGAAGAGAATGCTGACCGTGCCGGAGGCCGCGAGGCGCGTGGGGAAGAATCCCGAGACGGTCCGCCGCTGGATTCGCGAAGGGCGTCTGCGCGCCCGCAAGGTCGGGACGCAACATGTCATCGAGGAGCAGGAACTGGACCGACTTACTGAAGACGAGGTTCTGCCGGCTCCCGAGTGGTGGGACCAAACAGCCACCGGAGAGCCAATGCCCAACTGGGTGGCGAGCCTGCGTCGCCAGCGGGCGGAGCACTGATCGGTGCGAATCGTGCTGGATGCCAGCGCCGCTCTTTACGTGGCCTCGACAGGGCCGGGCTTCCGCGACATTCAGCAACACCAGTTCGTCGCGCCGCCCCTGTTCTGGTCGGAGTCGGTATCGGCACTTCACCAGAATGTCTTTCGGGGGGCGCTCAGCGGACTGCTGGCCAGGCGAGCTCTCGACGCGCTCTTGAGCGCCCCGATCGAGCGTCACTCGCCAGAAGAGCTCGCCGAACGGGCATGGCGCGTCGCCGACGAGCTGGGCTGGGCCAAGACGTACGACGCGGAGTACGTGGCCCTTGCCCAGATCCTCGGAGTTCCGCTTCTCACGCGTGACGCCCGCCTCCGACGCGGGGCGGCTCGGGTCGTCGACGTCATCGGTCCGCTCGATCTGTAGAAAAGTTACGGGCCGGGGCCGGCAACCGTCTGCAGGCGTGTCACTTCCGATAATGTAAGTTATGTCTGTATTCCGCATCGTATGCCCTCAAGCAGCGCGGCCAATCCGATCCTCATACGCCTCGAGCAGGTCAAATAGCTCGTCAGCCGCATACTGGCGATCGTAGCCGCCCTCGGTGATCTGGCGGACGACACCAGCGTCGGCCAGAGCCTTCAGGCCGTCGAGGGCTCGCTGATGCGAAGCGCCGATGGCGGCGCGGATGGTGGCCGCAGACGTGATCGGCTGCACGGGCAGCGCGGCGATGATCCGCGCCGCGGCCGAGTCGCGGCGGGGCCGACCCGCGCGCTCGAACCAGTCCGCCTCGAGCCTCGCGATCGCCTCGGCCAGCTCGGTCGACCAGCTCGTGGCGTGCTCGCAGGCTCCGGCAAACGACGCGCACCACTCGGCGACCCGACCTTCCCGGTAGCCAACCAGCCCGTCTACATAGGCGTTGGCGCGCGTCGCGAGGACGACTGACACTGGCGGCACGAAGCGGGGCGCGATCCCGCGCCGACGCAAAACGACGTGGATCAGGCAGCGACCGACGCGTCCGTTGCCGTCGAGGAAGGGGTGGATCGTTTCGAACTGGGCGTGGGCGATCGCCGCCTGGGCGACACCGGGCAGGTCATCGCGGTTGATAAATCCGACGAGGTCCGCCACCAGGCCTTCGACCTCATCCTCGGGCGGCGGGATGTACCGGGCATCGATCGGCGAGTCAAGCCGTCCCCCCATCCAGTTCTGCTCGCGCCGGTACTCGCCCGGGGTCACACGCGCGGGCTCGTCGCCCATGAGGGTCCGATGGATAGCGCGGATGTCGTCCGCCGTGAGAGGTCGTTCCACCTCGCCAAGGGCGATCGCCTCTTCCATGGCGACGACGTTTGCGGCAACCGTCCGAGCGGTCCCTCGGGCCGCTCGTGGGTCGACCAGCGCCCGAGCCAGGTTCCGCTGTGACAGCTCATAGCCCTCGATCCGCGACGAGGCGATTGCTTCCGATCGGAGCAGGAGCGCCCCGATCGCCTCGAGGCCGGTGACGGAGCCGGCAGCGTTCAGCGCCCGTACCGCCTGCTCCGCTGCGGCGACGGCCTCGGCAGCCTCGAATGTCGTGGGCGGGTCCAGGGATCCAACGGGGTCGGGAACGTACGCCTGGTACGTGAATGACGCCCGCGCGCGCCGTCCTCCATACGCTCCTGGACTGCCCTCCCACCGGCGCTGTACGAAGTGACCCAAAACCACGTTCTCCCGCAGATCTCCGTCGAGGCTCGCTATCCGTTCAATCGCCCGGGCGACTTTGAACACTTGGAGCAGTATTGCTACGTAAGCGTTCAATGTCAATCGATAGAACGGCCGTCCCGCAGGTGGTATTCGGTGTGTGCGTCGATCCGGGGCTCAGGTGGCCGGTGAGGTCACCGGCGCTGATCGCGGGCATGACCGGTCTCCCTCGGCCACCGATCATCGCACGGCGGTCCTCGCTCCCTGGCCGGACTCAGCCAACCGGTGAGTCGTCGACCGAGACCCAGCGCTGGTCGAGCGCGAGGTGGAGAACGGTCGGCCGGTCGGCGACGAGGGCGGTCCGCATGGCGGGCTCGAACGCCGCGTCGTCGGCGACCCGGACCCCGTGCGCCCCGCACGCCTCCGCCACGGTCGCGAAATCGACCGGGCCGAGCTCGGTCCCGACACCGAGGCCGACGCCACGCGCCGCCTGGTGGGCGCGGATCGTCCCGTAGCGCTCGTTGTCGAAGACGAGTACGACGAGCCGGAGCCGTTCGCGGACCGCGGTCTCGAGCTCGGTCATCGTCATCGCGAACCCACCGTCACCGGCGAGCGCGACGACCGGTCGGTCGCGGTGGACGATCGCGGCTGCGATTGCCGCCGGCAACCCGTAGCCCATCGCGCCCGATGTCGGCCCGACGAATGTGCCCGGCCGCCGGAACCGGTAGCCGCGAGCCGCCCACTGGCCGAAGTTGCCGGCGTCGGTGGTCAGGATCGCGTCGGCGGGCAGGAGACGCCCCAGGGTTGCGACGACCTGCCCAGGGTGGACGCCCGGGCCATCCCAGCTCCCGCTGTCGACGACGCTCGCCCGCTCCCAGGCCGCCCGGTCGGCCGCGTTCGCCGCCCGGCGCGCCGCAAAGCTCGCCGCGTCGTGGACCGCGCCGGCGAGCTGCTCGCGGGCGGCACGCAGGAACGTCCGTGCGTCGCTCGGGACCGCGATGTCGGGTGCCGGGAGGCCGGCGTGCGCTCGCCGCGGCTCGACGTCGACGTGCGCCCAGCGCGTGCCGGCGGCCGGGACCGCATAGTCGAAGGATGCGACCTCGCTGAGCCGGGAGCCGATGACGAGGACGGCGTCAGCGCCGAGCAGCCGCTCGC
>JAJYXX010000392.1 GCA_021801545.1 Chloroflexota bacterium
GCCGGCGGCCTTCGTATCGGTGGCGCACACGACCGCGGTCGGCGGCTGGGGCAGGGCGAACAGCTCGTGCGCCTGCTGGCGCGCGAGCTCGCGTTCGTGCGGTCCGATCTTGAGGTATTCGGCTCGAGGGGTGAGCCCCACCGTTCGCAGGGCCTGCACGTGGCCCCAGTGACGCAGGCGGCTGGACGAGAAGCGGAACGGCCAGCGGGGTTCGTTGCCGACGAATGCCACGCGGCGGTGGCCGAGCGACAGGACGTGCTCGGTCGCCAGGCGGCCGCCCGCCACGTCGTCGACGACGACACGGTCGAGGCGACGATGGTGACCGTCGATCAGGACGGTCGGGAGCGACGAGCGCTCGATCCAGGCGACCTCCTCGGCAGTCGGCGAGAGCGTGATGATGATCAGACCGTCCACCCGGTCTCCCCGCGCGAGGGATGACAGGACTGCCCGGCGTCGTTCGGGCGTCTCGATGTTGAACGCGATCAGGTCGTAGCTGGTCCGGGAGACCGCCGCCTCGATGCCGCGGAGCCGCTCGACGGCAGCCGGGGCCGTGAAGTACGGCGCGACCACCCCGATCGCTCCCGTTCGCCCGGTCGACAGGCGCCGGGCGATCGGGCTCGGCACGTAGTCGAGCGCGGCGATCGCCTCGAGGACCCGCGCCCTGGTGGCCGGGTCGACCTTCCGACTCTCGTTCAGGACGCGGCTGACCGTGCCGCTCCCGACGCCGGCGAGGCGGGCTACGTCTCTGATGGTGGACGGCATACGCACCATAGCCTTCGGCGCACGAGTGTACCCCGCGGATCCCGAGGCCGGTGAGGAGTCCCACGGGCCCTCTTCGTGGCGATCGGGCATCGCCCACCAGGACGGTGAGCGCCTACGTTGCGCGAGGTTGAGAGTCGTCGGCGATCGCGGCGGCGGTAGGCCGAGCCGGGGTGGGTACACTGGAGACATCAACGGATCGACGACCAGAGGCCTGCCGATGGAACGCCTGATGCTGCTCGACGGCAACGGGCTCATCTACCGCGGATACTTCGCCCTTCCGCCCCTGACGACGAGCAAGGGCGAGCTCGTGAACGCCGTCTTCGGCTTCTGCTCGATCGTCCTGCGCGGGTTCCAGGACATCCGGCCGGACTACGTCGCGGTCGCCTTCGATCTCTCCGGCCCGACGTTCCGCCATGAGCAGTACGCGGAGTACAAGGCGACCCGCCAGCGGATGCCCGACGACCTGCGCGACCAGTTCCCGAAGGTCCGCGAGGTCGTCAAGGCCCTCCGGATCCCCGTCTACGAGCTGGCCGGCTACGAGGCCGACGACGTCATCGGGACGCTCACGGTCGAGGCGGAGCGGCTCGGGCTGGACACGACGATCGTCACCGGCGACCTCGACATGCTCCAGCTGGTCACCGATCGGACGCGCCTCATGACGACCCGCTCCGGGGTCCAGAACACGGTGATCTACGACCCGCAGCGGATCGGGGAGCGCTACGGTCTCGAGCCCGGGCAGATGGTCGACTTCAAGGCGCTCAAGGGCGACCCGACCGACAACATCCCGGGCGTGCCAGGGGTGGGGGAGAAGACGGCGGCCCGGCTCATCGCCCAGTTCGGGGGCCTCGACGCCGTCTATGATCACCTCGACGAGGTCACGCCCGAGAAGCTCCGCGGACCGCTGCTCGAGGCGAAGGAGGACGTCCTCCGGAGCCGGGAGCTGATGCGCATCGTTCGCGACCTGCCGGTGTCGCTCGACCTCGAGGCGGCGCGCCTCCGCGACTACGACCGCGAGACCGTCATGCGCCTGTTCCGCGAGTTCGAGTTCCGCACGCTCATCGAGCGTCTGCCGCCGGTCCACGGCGAGCGGGTCGAGGAGACCGTGGCGGCCCTCCAGGCGGCGAGCTCGGACGCCACGTTTCCGGCGGCCACGGTGGGCGAACGACCTGAGGGCTGGGGCCCCGCGCCGGCCGGCGGACGTCCCGCGACGGCGCCGCGGGCCGGTCGATCGCTGATCGGGGAGGGGAGCGGGCTCCAGCTGACGCTCGCCTTCGACGCGGTCGGGGCACCGGCGCCGGAAGGCGCGACCCCGACGATCACCGGTGCGCCCGGAGACCTGCGGGCCGCGCTCGCCGCTGCGATCGCCGATCCCGCCCGGATCGAGCGTCTCGGTGCAGCCGAGGTCGAGGGGCTCTCCCCGTGGCTCGAGGGCGCGCCGGCGGTTGGCGCGGCGCTCGTCCTCGACGATCCCCGGCCGCGCCGCGGCGCTCCGCTCGCCCTCGCCCTGGCCGGACTCGAGGGCCGGACGGTCGTCGTGGAGGGAGCCGATGCCGCGGCGGCTCTGCGCGAGCTCCTGGCGCGAACGGGCACTCCGCTCGTCGGTCACGAGATCAAGCCGCTCCTGGTGGAGGCGTTCGCGGCCGCCCCCGGCAGCGACGCGCTGCCGGTCGCCTTCGACACGCAGATCGCCGCCTATCTGCTCAACGCCTCCCTGCGCAGCCAGGCGATCGACGCCGTGGTGGCCGAGCAGCTCGATCTGATCATGCCGCCGGCCGCCGAGCTCACGCCGGCGATTCGGGCCGGACTCGAGGCGCTCGGCTCGCTCGCCGTCCGGGAGCCGCTGGCGGCCGCCCTCGAACGGGAGGGCCTCGGCCGCCTGTTCGGGGAGGTGGAGCTGCCGCTCATCCCCGTCCTCGCCCGGATGGAGGCGACCGGGGTGGCCCTCGATCTGGCGGCCCTCGGCGTCCTCGACCGCGAGTTCGGGACCGAGATCGCCCGGCTCGAGTCGGAGATCCACGCCGATGTTGGCCACGAGTTCAACCTGGGCAGCCCCAAGCAGCTCGAGCAGGTCCTCTTCTTCGAGCTCAACCTGCCGAAGGGAAAGCGGACGAAGACCGGCTACTCGACCGACGCGTCGGTCCTCGAGGAGCTGCGCGCCGCCCACCCGATGATCGACAAGCTCCTCGAGTGGCGCGTCTACACGAAGCTCCGGAGCACGTACGTCGAGGCGCTGCCCACGCTCATGGCCGCCGATGGCCGGCTGCACACGACGTTCCACCAGGCGGTCGCGGCGACCGGCCGGCTGTCGTCGTCCGACCCCAACCTTCAGAACATCCCGATCCGGACCCCGCTCGGCCGGCGGATCCGGCGGGCGTTCGTCGCCGGCGGGCCCGACCTGACGCTCCTGGCCGCGGACTACTCCCAGATCGAGCTGCGGATCCTCGGTCATGTGTCGGGCGACGAGCACCTCCGCGACGCGTTCGCCCGCGGGGCCGACATCCACCGCGAGACGGCCGCCCGCGTTCTGCACAAGGCGCCCGAGGACGTCTCGGCGGACGAGCGCTCGATGGCCAAGATGGTGAATTTCGGGATCGCCTACGGGATGAGCGGCTTCGGCCTCTCGAGCCGGGCCGGGATCTCGCGCCAGGAGGCCCAGGAGTTCATCAACAACTACTTCGCGACGTACTCCGGCATCAGCTACTACATGCTCCACATCAAGGAGCTCGCCCGGCAGCAGGGGTATGTGACGACGCTCCTCGGCCGGAAGCGCTCGATCCCCGAGCTCGAGGCGCGCAACCCGACGCTCCGTGCCGCGGGCGAGCGGATGGCGATCAACATGCCGATCCAGGGCACCGCCGCCGACATCATCAAGATCGCGATGATCCGGCTTGCGGCACGGCTGCGCGACGAGGGCTTCCGGGCTCGCCTTCTGCTCCAGGTCCACGACGAGCTCCTGCTCGAGGTGCCGCGTGAGGAGCTCGAGCGGCTCGCGCCGGTCGTCCGGGAGACGATGGAGGCCGCCCTTCCGCTCGACGTCCCGCTGACCGTCGACGTGAAGGTCGGCGACGACTGGGAGCGGATGACCCCGCTGACCCGGAAGGACGTGGCTCTGGCAGAGGTCGACGAGGCTCCGACCGCAGTGGACTGAAACCCGTCCCCCGCCGCGCGCCGTCCGGGTACGGGCGAGAGAAGCAGGAGGACGAAGCCCCCGTCGAAGCCAGCACGCGGCGATCCGGGCAGGCACCGAGGGGACGGCGGAACGCCGCCCCCTCGGGATCCGGTCGCGAGGGTCTGGGTCAGTCCTTCGTGCCGGAGTGGATCTGGAGGTTGCCGGCGTCGAGCTGATGGGCGTTGCTGCTGGCAGGATCGCAGCCCATCAGGGTGTCGTTGTCGGGGAAGTCGGTCACCGTTGTGTACACGACGGTGTTCGCCGGATCGTGAAGGGTCATCCGGATCGAATCGAAGCTGCCGGGCTCACCATGGTCGGTCGCCCAGACGTGGAGCGTGTAGCCGTCGACCCCGTTGTACGAGCCGTCGAAGATGAAGTGAGCGAAGTTCGCGTTGGCCGGCGGCGGGTTCGAGCTCGGGCCGCAGATCACCGCGAACTGCAGATAGGTCGGGTCCTTGCCCTTGAAGTGCCCGCCGTCGTTGGCCGTGCCGGCCACGTTTTGGAGGTTGACGTTCCAGTTGCCGACGAGGGTGAAGTCGGCCAGGAACCCGACGTTCCCGCCGAAGCTAACCCGGTCGGCGTTCTTGCCCGAGCCGTCGACGATCTGACCACCGCCGGTGAGGAAGCCCTCCGGGACCTTGATGGTCTTCACCTCGGAGATGACGTGGCCCTCGGCATCCCTGAGGAGCTCCCCGTTGATCCGGGCGACGTCACGGCAGGTGTACGTTCCGCCGGGGGCGTCGGCCGCCACGGAGATCGTCTCGGTGAAGGTGGCCGTGTCCCCGCTTGTCACGGTCTGGGGGTTGGGGCTGAACGAGGTGCTGATGGGTGGCTCGCAGGTGCTTTCCATCGAGACCTCGACCTCGACGGCGGCGAGGCCGGCGAGGATCCCGGCGGCGATGTTCGCGCCGTCCGAGCTCAGCGCCTGGGTCGAGCCGCCGGTCGCGGCGGCGAGGCCGTCGAGCTCGGCGCCGGCGCCAGGGGCCTTGAGCCCGACGACGATGATGTTCTGCGCGGTGAGCGCGGTGATCGTCGAGGCCGCGTCGTTGACGTGGGTGCCGTCGGGGGTGTGGAAGGTCGCGTCGGTCGCGACGACGAGGACGCGCTGGGCGCCGCCGCTCGGGTCGCGCCAGCCGCAGTTGCCCTGGGTGTCGAGTGTCGGGTCGGCGAACGTGCCCGGGCCGGTCGCCGCGACGATCGCGTCGTACTGGGCCTCGGGGAGGTCAGCTCCGCCGCCGGCGGTGAGCGCTCCGATGCCGGCCAGCCAGGCCGCCTTCGCGTCGTTCATCGGGCTGAGCAGCCGGTAGACCCAGTCGCCCGTGTTGCCATAGGGACTCTCTGGGTAGTCGCGGAAGCCGGCCACCGCGAACTGGGCGTCGGGGCTGGCCGCGACGATCGCGTCGTACAGGTCCGAGGCGGTCGTGCCGCCCTGGAGGTTGGCGATGTCGTCGTTGAACGAGCCGGTCTCGTCCTCGAGCAAACAGATGTCGACGATCGGCGGGAGCGCCGGCGTCGTCACCTTCTTCTCGATGTCGACCGAGCCGCCGGGGAAGATGATCTCTTCGACCGAGCGGGGCTGGATGTCCGTCGTCGCGCAGACGGCGTCGATCTCGGCGTCACCGTCGGAGAGGAGGGCCTTCGGTCCGCCCCAGCCGACCGCGACGTAGCGATAGGCCGCGCCGAAGGTCCACAGCGACACATAGTTGTCGGAGATCCAGGCGGCATCGAAGCCAGCGTCGAAGACCGCCGTGACATCAGCCGACACTGTCCACGGTCCGGCGGGGTTGTTCGAGCCGTAGACGGTCGATTCGAGCGCTTCGGCCGGGACGGGTCCATGGTCGATCGAGGGGAAGAGCAGGACGTTGACCCGCGGCTCCCCCATGTCAAAGACGATCGGGGGTCCCAATCCGGTGTCGAGGACCCACTGGTGGTCGACTGCGTTGCCCGGACTGGCAACGGTAGCCGGCATCGCCCAGTCATATTTGGCGGGATTCGTCTGATAGCCGGTGCCGTCGACTCCACTCAGGACGGTCCCGCACCGCCCGATGTTCTGGACCAGGTCCGGTAGCGGGTTGTGGCTGGCGACGGCGGCCATGACGGTCAGTTGTGCCGCCACGAGCGCAGCCGCGGCTGCCAGCGCGAATAGACGAGCGAGCGTACGCATTCCTTCCTCCTTGCCCCGTGCTTCCTCCGCCGGTGCGGAGCTGGCGCCCTGATACCT
>JAJYXX010000249.1 GCA_021801545.1 Chloroflexota bacterium
CGGGCTGGTACTGGCTCGGCGGCGCCACGTTCGTCTTCGCCCTCACGCTCGCGATCACCGTCGTCATCATCGCCTGCCCAGACGCCCTCGGCCTGGCCACCCCGACCGCGATCATGGTCGGCACCGGTCTCGGCGCGCTGAACGGGATCCTGTTCAAGAACGCGACGGCGCTCGAGCAGGCGTCGAAGGTCGGCGCGGTCATCTTCGACAAGACGGGCACCCTCACCGTCGGCCAGCCACGCGTGGTCGACGTGGTGGCGGGCGCCAACCCGGTCGGCGAAGACGAGCTCCTGCGGCTAGCGGCGTCGGCCGAGGCGTCGAGCGAGCATCCCCTCGCGGCGGCCGTGGTCGACGCCGCGAAGGAGCGCGGCCTGGCGCTCGTCGACGCCACCGACTTCCAGGCTGTCCCGGGCCACGGGCTCGTGGCGACGGTCGACGGGCGGACCGTCGTCGTCGGCAACGCCAAGCTCATGCGTGACAGCGGCATCTCGTTCGACGGTCTCGACGGTCGGGCTGACGAGCTCGAGGGCGCTGGACGAACCGTCGTCCGGGTCGCCGTCGACGGCGAGGCGGCCGGGCTCGTCGCCATCGCCGACGCCGTCCGACCGAGCGCGAAGGAGACGATCGAGCGGCTCCACCGGCTGGGCATCCAGGTGGCGATGCTGACCGGCGACAACCGGGCGACCGCCGAGCGGATCGCCGCCGAGCTCGGCCTCGACACCGTCTTCGCCGAGGTCCTGCCCGGCCAGAAGGCCGACAAGGTCAAGGAGCTCCAGGCGAGCGGCAAGCTCGTGGCCATGGTCGGCGACGGGATCAACGACGCGCCGGCGCTCACCCAGGCCGACGTCGGGATCGCGATCGGTGCCGGCACTGACGTCGCGGTCGAGACGGCCAACGTCGTCCTCATGAAGAGCGACCCCGCCGACGTCCTCGGCGCGATCGCCCTCTCTCGGGCCACGGTCCACAAGATGCGCCAGAACCTTGCCTGGGCGGTCGGCTACAACACGATCGCGTTTCCGATCGCCGCAGGGGTGTTCTATCCGTCGATCGGGCTGCTGCTCCGCCCGGAGATCGCGGCGCTCAGCATGGCCGGCAGCTCGTTCCTCGTCGCGGTCAACGCGCTGCTCCTCAAGCGCACGAAGCTCGAGGGGATCCGCCGCTATGGCGCCGACTGAGGGCCTGAGCCGGCATCGACCGGGGACGGGCCCGAGGTCGCCGCTCCGGACCGCAGGCTGTCACCGCCCATCCGCGACGAGCTCCAGGCGACCATCGCCCGGAGCGAGGCGAGCGGGCGCTCGTCCGTCGAGCCGCAGGCCGCGACCAGGACGACGAGCAGGATCGCGAGTCGCCGGCTCCTCAGCTGCGGAGCGGGATGCTGATGATCGATGCGGTCAGGTCGGTTCCGGCTGCGTCGGGGCGGAGCGATCGGGGATTATCAGGAAGAGAACGCTCTCGTAGACCGTCGCGAAGCGTGCGAGGGTGGCGGCGTCGAGGCGTCCCTGCTCGTCTCGACGCCGGAACGAGAGCCGCAGGACCCTGTCCCCCCGCTCCCAGGCGCGTGCGCTCGACTCGGTGCTGCCAGGGATGCCCACCGTGATCGCGGCGTACGACCGGGCGATGGTCCAGCCCCGTCGCGCCAGCTCCGCCTCGTAGAACGCCTCGACGTCGGCTTTGCTCGCGTCGGTGCCGAACTGATAGCCAAACATCGCGGTCTGCGGCCCCGTGATCGAGCCGGTCTGCTGGTCGAGCGCGAAGCGTCCGAGCTGGGTCGAGCCCGGGTAGGCAAGGCTCGTCTCCTCCATCGCCCGGAGCGAGGCGAGCGGGCGCTCGTCCGTCGAGCCGCAGGCCGCGGCGAGGAGCGCGACGAACAGGATCGCGAACCGCCGGCGCCTCAGTTGCGGAGCGGGATGCTGATGAACTTCCACCCGTCGGGCTCCTCGAGGAGCGTGATGTCGGCCAGGTATGTCGTCGCCACCCCGTCGCGGGTGAGGGTGAACGAGATCGTCGCCTTCGCGGCATCGAAGCCGGCCCGCCGGTCGCCGAGCCGCGGAGCCGAGACGATCGCGGTCGCGGTGACGGTTCCCCGCCCCGCCCAGCCGGCCGACATCCGAGCCGTGAAGTCGGCGCGGGTGATCGTATTCCGGAAGCCGCTGTAGCCGAGATCGTAGAGGACTGGCCAGTCCTGCGCGGCCATTGCGGTGAGGATCGCCCCGAGCGCGGCGCCCGGATCGCTGGCGGGCTGCTTGTCGACGAGCTTGTACTGGATGCCCTCGTACCAGAGCTGGGCGCTGCTCGTCACCCGGTCCGGGTTAACCTGGGCCTCGAGCCGGATCGAGGCCGGTTCCGTCGCTCCGGAGGCAAGCGTGAGATTGAATACGAAATCGAGCCGCGCGCTCCGATCGAGCATGCCGCTGCCGTCATAGCGGACGATGACCGAGCTGTCGCTCTTGACCTCAACGGTGGCGGGACGGTCGCCGAAGAACAGGCCGACGCCACCCACGCCGAACGAGAACTTCCCGAAGTCGGCGGTCGTCCGGTCGAGATCGACGGAGAACGACGACTGCCGGGCGTCGTCGATGAACACGTAGCGGCTCGCCGCCGGATCGGACGCCGTCGCGCCCGGCTCGCCGCGCAGGATCGCCGCGGCGAGAACGGCGGCCACGGTGACGCCCGCGATCGCGGCCGCGCCAGCCGCTCGATGGTGTCGCATGACTCAGCCTCCTACGTACGGGGCGCAGTTGTCGCGCTCAGCGCTCATCCGTTCGCTCACGATCCGGATGAGCTGGTCCGTCACCGTCGTCGGGAGCCCGCTCTTGCAGTCGGGCACCGTGATCCGGTCCATCTGCGCGCCGAAGTTGCCGTGGAAGATGGGCGATGCGCCGACCTGCTCGGCGAACCCGAGCCCGCCGAAGAACGGTTCCGAGAAAGGCTCCCATGCCAGTTGGCCGGTCATCGCCCACTGCCAGTTCTGGGCGCCGGACGGTCCGTCGAGGAACCGCGCGCCGCCTTCGGGCGGCACGTCGCGGGGGTCGTCGGTACCGGGCATGAGGGCGACATCGCCGATGCCGGCGAGGTCGGCCGAGAGGGTCCCGAGGAACGGCAGCTCCGTCTTCACGACCACGCGCAGGTCGCCGAACAGGTTGAACGATGGGAGCGAGGGAAGATGCCCGGGCAGCGCGTTCGTCCAGAGATACCAGAGGCTGACGGGCGCCAGTTCGCCGGCCGCCGGCCGCGAGAGATCGGCCGGGAAGGCGTCGCGCGCGAATGGTTCCAACGCATCCTGGATCGGGGCGAGCTGCCGGTCGAAGCGATCGATGTTCAGCCAGAGCGAGCCGTCCTGGGCGCCCTGGAGGTACAAAACGCTGTCGACCATCGTCGTCGCGACGCCGTCGCCCGCCTCGGCCGAGTAGGCGAGGAAGCCGCGCACGATGGCGGCGCCCATGCTGTTCGCGATGAGCACGACCGGCTGGTTGCCGCTCTCAGGGCCTGTGGCCGAAATGCCCCGATCGGAAGGTCCCAATCGGGGCCGAAACGTCGTCGATCGGCACCCGGTCTGCGCGTCGATCACGCTCAGCGAATTCGGCCACAGGCCCTCAGAGTACTGCCGCCGGATGTACGAGTCGAGGGCGACGGCGTTGAGCCCAAGATCGCTCTGGCTGTCGCAGATCCGCTCGTCGATCGAGAACGGGTCGAACGGGATCGTGACCCCGCTTGCCGGTAACTCGACGGGGATCGAACGGCAGACACCGGAGTCGTCCCGGCTGCCCTTGTCCTGGTAGTAGACGAAGCGCCGGACCGATCCGGGAAATCGCTCCGCGAGCGGGCCGAGGATCTTGTTGAAGCTGTTGTCCCTGAAGCTGCTGTTGAGTCCGTGGACGAAGATGATCCGCTTGCCGCCGATCCTGACGTCGACGAAGTACCCGGCGGGAATCATGTACCGCGCGCCCTCGCGGTAGTAGGCGATGCCGCCGACATCCTGGATCGTGATGAGATGTGTCCCGGCTTCGAGTGTCGTCGTGAACGTGCCCGTGCTATACGTGGGCCCGCGCAGGGGCACGGCCGGCGTCGTGCCGAGGAGGTTCCCGTCCACGTAGACCGCGAAGTTGTCGCCCACGATGTAGCCGTCGGTGACGGTCACCGTGATCTGCTGGGGCTGGGTGGGGGTGATCCGCCACTGGTCGTCACCCCAGCCGTCAGTCGTGTCGCTCGTCACGCTCTCGCCGGACCAGCCCTCGGGTCCCACGTCGATGATGCTCGCCGACCCGAGTGCCATGACGGCGGGGCCATCTGTCACCCGGGCATTCACATCGGAGTCGGCCCGCGAGACGGGTGCGGGCACGGCCATGAACGCTGTCAGGGTCGCGAGGAGAACCGAGCCAAGCCGTCGAACTCTGAACGCGCCTGGCGCCCGCGAGAAAGCGAGATCGCGTCGCGGTCGCATCGAACGGCCTCCCTCCATTCTTCGATCGGCGATCGACCTCACCGTAGGCCTGCGGCAACGTACCTCGTCTTGGGGGGGACGGGAAGTAGGTAAGATCACGTATCGATCGGGCAAAGCCGTCCTATTGGCCGGTACCGACCGGAGTGCGTCGGGGCGGGGGCTAGCACTCAGCCACGTCTCACGCCCATCTAAGCACGACCTGCCAGCCTGGGCCATCATCCGCATGAAGCCCGGAGGGATTCGCCACGATGGCGCTCCATGATGGCGCTCACTGCACGGCCACCCGGGTGACCGGTGATGCCGCTCCTGGGCGGCGGCTTGTCTCTGCCCGCCAGGTTCTCACTCTCCTTCGGCGCGCCCTTCCGTCGGGGAGCGGACTCGATCTCTCGCTCGCCGATGACGCCCCGCAAGGTCGGACGGCCACCGCCCGCGTCGTGATCGCGGGTCCGGACGCGCTGGCCCGGATGCTCTGGCCGCCTTCCGCCGATGCGCTCGGCGAGGCGTACCTGCGAGGCGACATCGAGATCGAGGGCGACATCTGGGCGGCAGTCGATGCCGGTCGCTCGTTCGACCTCCGTCGTCTCGGGGCGGACCTGCCTCGTCTCGCCCGCCTCGTTCTTCGGTTGCGCGGCGGGGCCGGGCCCGCGCCGGAACTCCGCCGGAGAGCACGGCTGAGCGGACCGCGCCACTCGCGCGCTCGCGACCTGGCCGCCGTCCGGTTCCACTACGACGTCGGCAACGAGTTCTACGCGCTCTGGCTGGACCGACGGCTCGTCTACTCGTGCGCCTACTTCGAGACGCCCGAGACGAGCCTCGACGACGCCCAGGAAGCGAAGCTCGATCTCATCTGCCGCAAGCTCGGCCTCAAGCCCGGGATGCGGCTACTGGACATCGGCTGCGGCTGGGGCTCGCTCGTTCTCTACGCCGCCGAGCACCACGGCGTCGAGGCAACGGGGATCACGCTGAGCGCTGCCCAGGCCGAGTGGGCCACGGCCGAGATCCAGCGCCGCCGTCTCGAGGACCGCGCACTCGTCGCGATCCGCGACTACCGCGACCTCGGCGGGTTCGGGCCGTTCGACGCCGTCGCGTCGATCGGGATGTTCGAGCACGTCGGCCGGGAGCGGTTGCCAGAGTACTTCCGGGCGGTGCTCGGAACACTCCGGCCGGGCGGCCTCTTCCTGAATCACGGGATCGCGACGACCGCGACGGGCGGCGGCCTGCGGCCGCGCTGGCTGCGTTTCGGTGACGGCGGCTTCATCGGCCGCTACGTCTTCCCCGACGGGGAGCTCGTGACCGTCGAGGACGCCATCGGCTTCACCCGGCGGGCCGGCTTCGAGCTGCTCGACGTCCAGTCCCTCCGGCCGCACTACGCGCTCACCCTTCGGTCCTGGGTCGAGCGGCTAGAGGCCTCGGCCGACCGGGCACGAGAGCTCGTCGACGAGGAGGTCTTCCGGACCTGGCGGATCTACATGGCCACCGCCCGGCGCGGCTTCGAGGACGGCTCGCTCGATGTCGCCCAGCTACTCCTCGCCCGGCTGGGCGCGGACGGTCCCGCGGCGCTTCCGCTCCGGCCGTGGTGGCACGGTGCGCACGGGCGACCCCTCGAACATGGACCCGGAGGCCGGTCGCCGGTCGGCTCACCGGGGTGACCAATCCATCCCCAC
>JAJYXX010000246.1 GCA_021801545.1 Chloroflexota bacterium
AGCGACGCCACCGCAAGCTGGTAGGCGCCGTTGCCGAGCGACGAGAAGAACAGGAAGACGATGACGCCGTAGAGGATCTGGCCGACGACCTGCGAACCCTTGCCGACGAGCCCGTAGAGCCCGAAGAACTCGCCCAGCTGCGCCCGCGGCGAGAGCCGGATCATGAACACGCGGTCGGCGACCTGGACGCCGCCCAGCCCGCTGCCGAGGATCGCCCCCGCGACGAGGAAGAGCACGTTGCCGACGAGCGTGCCGGCCATGCCCAACGAGACGACGCCCAAGACGAGCCCCACGACCCACGAGGCGAGGACTGCCATCAGCGTCCGCTTCGGGCCGAAGCGGTCGACGAGCGCCCCCCAGGCGAAGCTCATGCCGATCGCCACGATCGTCAGCATCAGCAGGATCATCAGGAACTGGGTCTGGGTGAAGCCCATCGCCCGGACCGCGATGACGCTCATCACCACGATCAGCGTGTTCACCGCGTCGCTGTAGAAGAACCGCCCGATGAGGAAGCGCAGGAGCCCAGGGATCCGGCGCGCATCCTCGATCGTGACGAGCAGCTGCCCGAGCGAGGAGATCACGTCCCGCCAGGTGATCGGGGTCGCCCCCGGCCGCCGCGTCTCCCGGACGATCAGGAAGATCGGGGCGGCGAAGATCGCAAACAGGACGGCGCTGATCGGGAAGATCGGTTCCGATTGCTCGGTGCCCAGGAGGATGAGGATGAGGGCGACGAAGATCGTGCCCATGTAGCCTACCCCGACCCCGATCCCCGACAGCGCGCCGCGGGTTGACGGATACGAGACCGCCGAGAGCGTCGCGTCGTAGTAGATGAGGGCGGCCTGGTAGCCGAAGTTGGCGACCGCAAACAGGAGCGCCCCGACGAGCGCCGGGCTCGGCCCGATGACCGCCGTCGGCACGATCGTCAGGACGGTGAAGAAGAGGAGGAACGGCAGGCGCCGACCGGCCCGGTCGCTGAGCGCACCCAGGACCGGCGAGACGAGCGCATTGAGCCCGACGCTGACCGCGACGGCGACCGAGTAGACGAGCTGGCCGGTGTCGTTGCCAAGCCGTTCGGGGGCGGTCAGCCAGAGTCCCATCGCGGTGGACACGATCGCGGCCGAGAAGATCGTGTTCGCGAAGTCGTACATCGCCCAGGCGGCGGGGACGCGAGCCCGCCCGCTCGGGGTCAATGCCGCCAGCCGGGCACCGATCGAGCGCCCGCGGGCCTCCGCCCGGGCGGCCGGGTCGGATGCAGACGACAATGCGGCCACGGGCGCCGACGGCGCCGACGCGGACGCGGACGACCCGAGCACCGGCGCCAGCGGCGGCACAGGCGCGGACGGGTCCGGACCACTCACGGCGCCGATGATAGCGGCCGGGTGTACGATCGGTGACGTGATCGAGCAGGGCGCCAGTCGCGACCTTCGCCGCTGGCGGCCCCAGGCATTCGGCACGGCCAGCGACCGTGACATCCGGGATCCGCTCGTCGAGCCGCTCTGGATCGGCCGCCGCGTCCTCGTCCACCTCGAGCGCTCGGGCACCGGCCTGGACGTCGAGATCGTCGACGCCGCCGGCACGACCGTCAGCGCGGCAACCGCGGACGGGCTCGAGGCGATCGTGGACGAGTTGCGCGACGCGCTCCGGGCCGAGTCGCTCGTCCTCGACGGCTACCTCACCCACCAGGCGACCGACAGCCCCTCGGCCAGCGGTCTCGGCAGCGTGGAGGTGCCGGGCGCCGCCGAGCTGACCACCCGGATGTTCCTCGGCCGCGGCACCCGGCACAAGGAGCTCGCCGAGGAGGCGCGGGCCGTCGCCGCCGCCGAGACCGCCGAGAGCCCGCTCGCCTTCGTCGCGGTCGACCTGCTCGCGATCGACGGCACGCCCCTCCTCGACGTCCCGCTCCTCGAGCGCAAGCGCCTCCTCGAGAGCGCGCTCGCGGAGACCGAGCTCGTGCGCCGGAGCGCCTACGTCCGACAGCCGATCGACAGCTGGCTGGGGACCTGGCGCGCGCTGGGCTTCGTCTCGGTCGCGTTCAAGGCGGCCAACGGCCGCTACCAGCCCGGCGGCACCGCCCGCGACTGGGCGGTCGTCCGGATCCCGAAGCGGTAGGCTCGTGCCGGCGTCCGTCCTCACGCCCGCCATCCGCGCCGAGATCGAGCGGCTCGGCCACGCCGACATCATGGTCGGTATCCCGAGCTTCAAGAACGCGACGACGATCGGCTACGTCGTCCGCGCCGCCCAGGCTGGTCTCGTCCAGTACTTCCCGGACCTGCGCCCGATCGTCGTCAACTCCGATGCCGGTTCGCCTGACGGGACCCAGCGGGTCGTCGTCGAGACCGAGCCGCCCGACTACGTCGAGCGGGTGCTGCTCGTGCGACCGGCCAACCGCCTCCAGCGCGTCAGCCTGACCTACCCCGAGGTCGACGGCGTCGGCGGCAAGGGGGCCGCCCTGCGGACGATCTTCGAGATCGCCGCCGCGCTCGAAGTCCAGGCCCTCGTCGTCGTCGACTCGGACCTCCGCTCGATCGTCCCCGAGTGGATCGAGCTCCTCGCCGGGCCGATCCTCAAGGGCGGCTACGATTTCGTGGCCCCGCTCTACAACCGCTACAAGTACGACGGCACGATCACGAACACCGTCACCTACCCGCTCACCCGGGCCCTCTACGGGCGCCGGATCCGCCAGCCGATCGGGGGTGACTTCGGCGTCTCGGGCGACCTCGTCCGCCACTACCTCGAGCGCGACGACTGGACGCCCGACGTCAGCCGGTTCGGGATCGACATCTGGATGACGACGGTCGCGATCACCGACGGGTTCGCGATCTGCCAGACACGCCTGGGGGCAAAGGTCCACGACCCGAAGGACCCGGGCGCAGACCTGGGGCCGATGTTCCGCCAGGTCGTCGCGACGATCCAGCGGCTCGCGGCAGCGAACGCCGAGCACTGGCTGCCGATCCGGGGCAGCCACGAGGTCCCGGCCTACGGATTCGAGCGGATCATGGAGCCACCGCCGCTCGAGGTGAACACGATCCGGCTCGTCTCCGAGTTCCACCAGGGCTCGCTCGGCCTGGCCGGGACATGGGCCGAGATGCTCGCCCCCGCGACACACGAGATGGTGCTGGCGCTCGCGGCGGAGGCGGCGGCCGCGGTCGTGGCCGCGGAGCGCCGGCTCGGCATCCATGCGGCCGGAGTGAGCCCGGCCGGGGTCACGACCGACCAGATGTCCGACGCGCTGGCGGGGTTCAGCTTCCCCGACGACTGCTGGGCCCGGGTGATCTACGACCTCGTGATCGCAACGGCCCGCGACCCGGCCGCGGTGGACCGCTTCGTGGCCGCTCTCGTCCCCCTCTACTTCGGTCGGGTCGGGAGCTTCATCATCGAGAACCGGGGCCTGAGTGGCGAGCAGGCGGAGGAGCGGGCGGAGCGGCAGGCCCGCGAGTTCGAGCTCCTGAAGCCGTACCTCGTCGAGGGCTGGCAGCGCCTCGTGGCCGAGCAGGCGGCCGAGCAGGAGTCGGCGTGACGGCCCGCCCACCCCTGCCCGCCCGCGTCCTCATCCCGGTCGCCAACCCGGCCACCGCCGAAGAGCTGATCCGGATCGGCGCCGATCTCGCCGACCGCCGCTCCGGGCAACTGACGGCGCTCGGGATCGTCGAGGTGCCAGAGGGGATGCCGCTCTCGGAGGGTGCGACGCGGGCCCGCCAGGCGCGCCGCCTCCTCCAGCGGGTCCTCGACTTCGCGCCCGAGGGGACGACGATCCACCCGATCGTGCGGATCGGCCGACGCGCGGCGGAGGGGATCATCGAGGCGGCCGCCGAACAGGAGGCGGACCTGATCATCTTCGGCTGGGGCGGCAAGGCGGGCGCCCGGAGCGGTCCGAAGTCCCCGCCGTCCCCGGCCGCCCGGTCGGCCCGGGACGGCGGCGGGGTCGTCGCCGCGACCGCCGGCCACGACGGCAGCCACGGGCCGGTGATCAGCCCGACGATCGACGAGGTCGTCCGCGAGTCACCGTGCGACATCGCGGTCGTGAAGCAGCGGGGCGCCAGGGAGATCCGGCGGATCCTCGTCCCGGTCCGGGGCGGCCCCCACGCCGAGCTCGCGCTCCACTTCGCCCACGCGATCGCCCAGCGCCACGGGGCGCAGGTCGTCGTTCTTCACCTCGTCCCGCCGGGGATCACCCTGGCCGTCCGCGCCCAGGCCGAGCGAGCGCTCGCGGCGTTCATCCGCCAGCACATCGACGGGCACGGCGAACCGCTCCTGCGCGAGGCTGGCAACGTCCGGAACGCGATCCTGCGCGAGGCCGACAACGCCGATCTCGTCATCCTGGGCGCCTCGGCCGCTCCGCCGACGGCCGGCGATGACGCCCACGGGATTCTCTTCGGGGCGCTCCCGGAGGCGGTCGCGACCCGCGCCAAGTCGACCGTCGTCGTCGTCAAGACGCGCGAGCCCCTCAGCCGCCACACGTTCGAGCAGCTGGCCGAGAAGGCCGAGACGCTCGCCGCCGCGGACCGGGCTGCCGAGGAGGTGCGGGCAGTGCCGGCCCGCGTCGAGCGCTGGTTCGGCGAGTCGAACTTCCACCACGCGGAGTTCGGCGACCTGCGTCGACTCGTCCAGCTGAAAGAGAAACAGAACGTCACGATCAGCCTCGTCCTGCCGACCCTGAATGAGGAGGAGACGATCGGCCCGATCGTGCGCCGGTCGATCCGCGAGCTCATGGGCCGCGTCCCGCTCCTCGACGAGATCCTCGTCATCGACTCCGCCTCCACGGACCGGACGCGCGAGGTCGCCGAGGCCGAGGGCGCCCGGGTCGTCCAGCACCCCGACGTCCTCCCCCGCTACGGCTCGTTCCGGGGCAAGGGCGAGGCGCTCTGGAAGAGCCTCTACGAGACGAGCGGCGACATCGTCGTCTGGGCGGACACCGACGTCCGGAACTGGCACCACCGGATGGTCTACGGGACACTCGGGCCGCTCCTCCACGAGCCACGGATCCAGTACGTCAAGGGCTACTACCAGCGCCCGATCGTCGAAGACGGCGTTCTCAAGGAGGGCGGCGGCGGCCGGGTGACCGAGCTGGTGGCGCGACCGCTCATCAACCTCTTCTTCCCCGAGCTCTCGGGGTTCATCCAGCCCCTGTCGGGCGAGTACGCGGGCCGTCGCTCGCTGCTCGAGACGATCCCGTTCTTCACCGGCTACGCGGTCGAGATCGGGCACCTGATCGACATCGCCGAGCGGGTGGACCTCGAAGGGCTCGGCCAGGTGGACCTCGAACGGCGGATCCACCGCAATCAGGAGCTCGAGGGGCTCTCGCGGATGAGCTTCGTCATCCTCCAGGCGGTCGTGCGCCGGCTCGAGGAACGTCGCAAGGCGCGCCTGTTCGCGGAGCTTGGTTCGACGATGAAGCTGCCCCGCTCCGGGCGCGGCCACCTGAGCCTCGAGGTGATCGAGCTGGCCGACCAGGAGCGACCGCCGATGATCCGGATCCCGGAGTACCTCGAGCGACGGCAGGCGGCCGCGGGCCCACCGCCACTGGAGATCGTCGGACCGTCGTCCGTGGGCGCGGGGCCGACCGAACCGGCCGGCCGGTGATGGGTCCGCCGGGGCGGGCCCCGGCCGTGGGCCAGGCGGCCGGGGCGGCAAGCGGCGCGGCCGGGGCGGCAAGCGGCGCGGCCGGGGCGGCAAGCGGCGCGGCCGATGCGGCAAGCAGCGCGGCGCTCGACGTCGTCTTCGCCCCCGACTCGTTCAAGGGCTCGCTCAGCTCGCTCGAGGTCGCGGAGGCGCTCGCGCGCGGCTGGGTCCGGGCCCGGCCGGGCGATCGGCTCCACCTCTCGCCCCTCGCCGACGGGGGGGAGGGGACGCTCGTCGCGATCCATGCCGCGGGCGGCTGGGAGTGGCGCGCAGCACCGGCGCACGACCCGCTCGCTCGACCGCTGACGGCTCGCTGGCTCGTCGCCGCGGACGGTCGCGGCCGACGGGCCGTCGTCGAGCTGGCCGAGGCATCCGGGCTCTCCCGGCTGAGCGCGGCGGAGCGTGACGCCGGGCGCGCCTCGACCCGGGGCACCGGCGAGGTGCTGCGGGCCGTGCTCGACGCCGGGGTCCGCCATGTC
>JAJYXX010000316.1:0-1542 GCA_021801545.1 Chloroflexota bacterium
AGCGGTAGTCGATGCGCATCATGGCGACCATCGCGACGAGTCCCAGGAGCGCCCAGACGAGCTGCGGGCCCACGACCCTGAACGGGTCGTCGTAGGTCACGTAGGCCTTCATCGCCGAGGACGAGTAAACCATCAGGATGCCGATCGCGGCGAGCGCAACGACCGCGACGAGGATCGTGTAGTCGGGCTGGTGCTGTTCTCGGCGCAGGCCGGTCCGCTGCCTTGCCCGGGCAGGTGTCGTCACCGCCGCTCCCCCGTGGCACGCCGCGCCGTGGCACGCCGCGCCGCAAGGGCCGCGACGGCGGCCTTGAACGCCCGCCCTCGCGCCGCGTAGTCAACGAACATGTCGAAGCTCGCGGCGGCCGGACTGAGGAGCACGAGCGCCCGGCCGGCCCCGCCCCGTTCGCGGAGCAGCTCACGGGCGAGCTCGTCGGCACGCTCCACGGCCGCCTCGAGCGTCTCGGCGCGCTCCGTGCGGGCGAGACCGGCGCGCCGGAAGAGCGCCTCGAGCGTCGGCCCGCTCTCGCCGATCAGCACCGCCGCCGCCGCCCGCTCCGCCACGACGTCGGCGAGGTCCGCCAGGTCGACCCCCTTGTCGCGACCGCCGGCGATCAGGACGATCGGCGGCCCGAATGCCCGGAGTGCCGCTGCGACCGCGTCCGGCTGCGTCCCCTGCGAGTCGTTGACGAAGCGGACCTGGTCGATCTCGGCGACCGGCTCGAGGCGGTGCTCCACGCCGCTGAACGCGGCCGCCGCCCGCCGGATCGCGTCGGAGGCGACGCCGAACAGGAGCGCCACCCCGATCGCCGCCAGGGCGTTGCTCACGTTATGGCGCCCTGGCAGCGCGAGCTCCCCGACCGGCATGATCCGGCCGCCTGGGCCGGTCGCCGCCGGTCCGCCGCCCGCGAGAGGGAGCCGCTCGACCCCGGCCGCGATGATCCAGTCGTCGACGATCCCGAGGCCGCCGGGCATCGGGTGGGCAAGACGGTAGAGGAGCGCCGGGGCCCGCCCGAGACCGGCATAGCTCGCCACGACCGGGTCATCGGCGTTCAGAACGAGAGCACCGTCGGGATCGACCAGCTCGGCCAGCCGTCGCTTCATCGCCTGGTACGCCGCGACGGTTCCATGGCGGTCGAGGTGATCGGCGGTGACGTTCGTGTAGACCGCCACGGTCGTCCCGTGGCTCAGGGTCGGCAGCTGGAGCTCGGAGAGCTCGATGACGACGCGGTGGCCCGGCGTCAGCTCGGGCAGCCGCTCGACGAGCGGCAGGCCGATGTTGCCGCCGAGGATCACCGGGTGGACCGGGTCGACCGCCAGGAGCGCGGCGGTCAGCGACGAGGTCGTCGTCTTGCCCTTCGTCCCGGTGATCCCGACCGTCGGGGCCGGGCAGAGCCGAAGCACGAGATCCGCCTCGCTCACGAGCGCCGGCACTGCCTGGCCGGCGGCCCGGGCGGCGACGAGCGCCGCCAGCACGCCCCGCAGTCGCGGCTCGGTCGTCGGGTAGTCGGGCGTGATGCTCGGTGAGGTCGCCACGAGGGCCGC
>JAJYXX010000316.1:1642-6076 GCA_021801545.1 Chloroflexota bacterium
TCACGAGCGCCGGCACTGCCTGGCCGGCGGCCCGGGCGGCGACGAGCGCCGCCAGCACGCCCCGCAGTCGCGGCTCGGTCGTCGGGTAGTCGGGCGTGATGCTCGGTGAGGTCGCCACGAGGGCCGCTCCGCGGAGCGCCTCGGCCGGGTCGACCTCCGGGCCGGCGAGTAACAGCACCGGTCGACCCTCGAGCGCGGCCCGCGCCTCGGCGAGCTCTTCGGCCGGTCGCCCATCGTAGACGGTGACGACGGCCCCGGCGTCGACGAAGAAGCGGGCGAGCGCGAGCCCGCTCCGGGCGAAACCGAGCACGCTGACCGGCCGCCCCGCCAGGGCGCCGGCCCGGACCTCCTCGATCGTCAGCGCGTCGAGATCGAGCGGCGGGCCGACCGGCGCGCCGGCTGACTGGCTGGCTGGGTCGTTCGTCGATCGGTCGGTCACAGCCATCGTCATCAGAGCGCCCGGATCGAGGAGAGGAAGAGGGTGACCCCGAGCAGGCCGGCGAGGATCGCGACGATCCAGAAGCGGAGGGTGATCTTCTCTTCGTGCCAGCCGCCCAGCTCGAAGTGATGGTGGAGCGGGGCCATCCGGAAGATCCGCTTGCCACCGCTCAGCTTGAAGTACCCGATCTGGATGATGTCAGACGACGTCTCGACGACGAAGACGAGCCCGATCAGCGGCAGAACGAGGATCTGGCCGGTGATCAGGGCCGTGACCGCGAGCGTCGCCCCGAGCGAGAGCGACCCCGAGTCACCCATGAAGACCTCGGCGGGATGGACGTTGAACCAGAGGAAGCCGAGCAGCGCGCCGATGATCAGCGCGCAGAGCAGGGCCAGGTTCGGCTGCTGAGGCACGTTCAGGAGGGCGATGATCAGGAACGAGACGAAGGCGAAGATCAGCGTCCCGCCGGCCAGCCCGTCGAGCCCGTCGGTGAGGTTCACCCCGTTGCTCGCCGCCACGATCGCGAAGGCCGCGAAGAAGACGTAGAGCGCCGGGTCGATCGGGACCGCCCCGACGAACGGGACCGCGAGGGCGGTGATCGCGTAGGTCCGCTGGATCTGCCAGGCAGCGACGAAGGCGAACACCACCTGCCAGATCAGCTTCTGGCGGACGCGGATCCCCGCCCCCGTTCGGGCATTGAGATAGTCGTCGAACGCGCCGAGCAGGCCGACCCCGGCGAGTGCCGCGAGCGGGGCGAACGTCGAGGCGTCCGGGCCACCGCGCAGGAAAAAGTAGACGCCGATGACGACGAGGATGACGAGGAGACCGCCCATCGTCGGGGTCCCCTCCTTGACGAAGTGGGTGTGCGGACCCTCTTCGCGGATCTGCTTGCCGAACCCGAGGTGGCGCAGGAACCTGATGTAGCCCGGCATGAGGATGACGACGATCGCGAAGGCGAGGAGCAACCCCTGGATCAGCTCGATCGTCACTGGAGCGCCTCGCGAAGACGGTCGACGAGGAGGTCGAGGGCGGCGCCGCGGGAGCCCTTGACGAGCACGACGTCGCCGGCGGCCAGGCGCGGGTGGAGGACGGTGAATGCCGCCTCGCGATCCGGGACGCGAACGATCCGCGACGGGTCGAGCCCGGCCGAGCGCGCGCCGTCGGCGATCCCGCCCGCACCGGCGCCCACGACGACGAGCAGTTCGACCACCCGGGCGGCCGCCTCACCGACCGACCGATGGCCCGCCGCGTGACCGTCGCCAAGCTCGAGCATCTCGCCGAGGACCGCGATTCGCCGGCCCGGAAGCGTGGCCAGGAGCTCGAGCGCCGCGAGCATCGAGCCCGGCGAGGCGTTGTACGTGTCGTCGAGGAGGGTGATGCCGCCGGCCTCCACGAGTTCGCTCCGGTGGGGCGCCGACCAGCCGTCCGCGAGTCCGGCCACGACCTCGTCGAGGGTCAGCCCTGCCTCGAGCCCGACGGCCGCGGCGGCGAGGGCATTGTGGACGGCGTGCCGGCCGAGGGCCGGCGTGGCAACCGTCCGGCGCACCTCGCCCCCGACCCGGAGGACGAAGCGCATCCCGGACCGGCCGGCCGGATCGATCGCCTCGGCGGTCACGTCGGCGGTGGCGCAGAACCCGTACGTCCTCGTCCGGGCCGCCGTCCTGGCGGCCATCCGGGCGACCCGTGGGTCGTCGGCATTGAGCACGGCGACGCCGTCGACCGGGAGCGCCTCGACGAGCTCACCCTTCGCGGCCTCGATCGCCTCGAGTGTTCCGATCCGGGCGAGGTGGACCGCCTGGACCGCCGTCACGACCCCGATCCGGGGCCGGGCGATCCGGGCAAGCTCGGCGATCTCGCCGCTGGCGTACATCCCCATCTCGACGACGAGCGCCTCGTGCTCGGGGCCGAGCTCGAGGACCGTGAGCGGCAGGCCGATCTCGTTGTTCAGGTTGCCCTCGTTGCGGAGCGTCACGTAGCGCCGGGAGAGGACGGCCGCGATCGCCTCCTTCGTCGAGGTCTTGGCGATGCTGCCCGTTACCCCCACGACGAGCGGGTCGAAGCGTGTCCGCCATGCCGCCGCCAGGGCGTGGAGCGCGGCGAGCGGCTCGGGGACCCGGACGACGGTCACGTCGCCGAGCGCGACCAGTGCCGCACGGCACTCCGGCGGCTGCGAGACGAGGAGGGCGGCGGCGCCGGCCGCGACGGCATCAGCCAGGAACCGGTGACCGTCGGTCCGCTCCCCGGCGAGGGCGACGAAGACGTTGCCCGCCCGTACCCGACGCGAGTCGACGACGGCGCCGCGGATCGGACGTCGCGATTCGAGGAGCAGCTGGCCGCCGGTGAGGCGGGCGATGTCGGCAGCAGTGAAGGCAGACGGCGGCGCGCCCTCCTCCCGAGCCGGCCGGTGGGAGTCGGTCACGGGGGCCAGTGTCGCACAGGCGCTGTTCACCGGTCGGCAGTGGTGGGCGAGGTGGCCTGGACCGGCGGCAGGTCGAGCATCGTGATCGCGTCGGTCGCGATCCGCCGGAAGAGCTCGAATGAGAAGACCGGCATGTCCTGGTATCCCACCCGGATGACGGTCGGCCGCGCCTCGTGAATCTGGACGGCGACGACCAGCTGCGGATCCTGGCGACCGATGAACCCGACGAACGAGAAGTTGAAGACGTTGCTCTTCCAGTCGCCCCGCCCGCCGTTGAGCTTCGGGTCCCAGATCTGGGCGGTGCCGGTCTTGCCTCCGACGACATAGCCGGGGACGAGCGTCCGGTCGCGGTAGAACGGCACCTCGGTGACGACGCGACGCATCAGCCCGACGAGCTCGCGGGCCACGGCCGGCTCGATCACCTCGCCGCGCGGCGACGGGCTCAGCTCCCGGTCCCCGACCGCGGCCACGACGTGGGGCTGGACGAGCGTGCCGCCGTTCACCATCGCCGAGTACGCGGTCGCGAGCTGGAGTGGCGTCACCGCAACGCCCTGGCCGAACGCCCCGTTCGCCAGGTCGATCTGGCGCCAGCCGGTGATCGTCGGGTCGCGCACGATCCCGCCGACCTCGCCGGCGAGGTCGACACCGGTCGGCTGCCCGAAACCGAGCCGGGTCCATGTGTCGTGGAGGATGGCCGCCGCCGAGCGGGTGTCCTTGCCGAGGGCGATCGCGACCCGGGCCGCCCCGACGTTGCGCGAGTAGGCGATGACGTCCTCGAAGCTGATCCAGCCCATCGGCCGGCGGTCGGCATCGTGGACCCGGGCGCGACCGCCGTCCAGGACGAGCGTGCCGCTGTCGTTCACCTTCGTGGCCGGGGTGACGACCCCCTCAGTGAGCCCGGCGATCGCGGTCAGCATCTTGAACACCGAGCCCGGCTCGTAGACCTGGCTGATCACCGGGTCGATGAAGCGCGACGGATCGGTCTTCGCGATCGAGGCGTAGTCGTTCGCGTCGTACGAGGGGTAGGTCGCCTCGGCGTAGATCGCGCCGGTCCGCGGATCGATGACCACGGCCGAGACGCTCGCCGCGCGGTCGGCAACCCAGGCGGCGAGGAGCTCCTGCTCGACGGCGAGCTGGAGCGACGCGTCGATCGTCAGGCGCAGGTCCAGCCCCGGCGTCCCGGGGTCGAGGATCTGCTCGCTGCCGGAGATCGCCCGGCCGCCGACGTCACGGGCGGCGATCGCGACCTGTGGCTGGCCGGCGAGAACGTCCTGGTAGCGCTGCTCGACTCCGTACTGGCCGACGCCGTCGCGGTTGACGAAGCCGAGCAGGTGCGCCGCGAGCGTCGTGCCAGCGGCGCCGCCGGTCTGGGGATGGACCCGGACCGGCTCACTCTCGAGAGTGACGGCGGCAAGCGTCCCATCCGCGAGCTCGTCGCGGATCGTGGCCGCGGTCGTGCCGTCGATGTCGCGGGCGAGGACGACGTAGCTCTTCTCGGAGCCCATCCTCGTCGTCAGCTGGGTCGCCGCGTCACCCTCGAGGCCCAGCAGCTTCACGAGCTCGCCGGCGACGGCAG
>JAJYXX010000303.1 GCA_021801545.1 Chloroflexota bacterium
CTCTCTGGAAAGGGCAACGGCAGGGCGAGCGAGGCGATCCAGCGGGCGCTCGACAAGAGCACCCAGACGATCGAGCGGATCGTGACCGAGACGCCTCGGGGCAAGGGCGGCGGCCACGGCCCAGGGGACGACCCGGCCAACGGCGCCGGCAAGCCGAACGGCCAGCCCGGCCCCGGCCAGGCCCCGGGCGGATCGCCGGGCCGCAGCGGTCCCGGGCAGCTCGGCCCGGGTGGCCCGGGTGGCCCGGGTGCCTCACCGTCCGATCACGCCTCGGGCATGCCCGCCCCGTAGGGGTCGTTCAGCCGACCCGACCCTCGGACCGCCCCGGCCAGCGGTCCACCGGCTGTCTGTTCTGGAGCGCAGACCCAATCGCCCGTTTCGGCCGGTCCACCGGCTGCCTGTTCTGGAGCGCAGACCCAATCGCCCGTTTCGGCACCCGATCGGACCGTTGGACCGCCTCAACCGGCCCGATTCGGCCCATTTGTTCTTGTCCGAGAACCATCTGCTTGCCGAACCCCCGGTGCGGCCGTGAATCGGGCCGTTTGTCGCTCGGGGAAGAACGTCCACCGAGCAGCACGCTGAGCGGCGGACGGCGAGCGGAACGCGGGCTGGGCAGCACACCGGGCCGGACCGGCACCCCGGGCGCGGGGCAGCACGCCGGGCCGGACCGGCACACCAGGCCGGGCAGCACGCCGGCCGGGCCTGACGCCGCGGGCAGGCCGGGCCTGACGCCGCGAGCGTGCCCTGCGCTACCCTGTCAGCCGTGACCCACCTGACGCCTCCGCCCCGGCCCGACCGATGGAGCTGATCGTCCTCGGTGCCGGGCCGGCCTACTCCGATCGGGCGGGGTCGGTCGGCGCGTCGTACCTGCTCGTTCACAACGGGCGGGCGCTCGTCCTCGACCTCGGCCAGGGCTCGTTCCCGGCCCTCGCCCGCGCCACCGAGCCGAGCCGGCTGCTCGCGGTCATGGTCAGCCACCTCCACCCCGACCACTTCATCGACCTCGTCCCGCTCCGCCACTACCTGCGCTACGAGTTCGAGCCACCGCGTCGGGTGACCGTCCACGCCCCCACCGGCCTCGCCCGTCGACTCGACGCACTGCACGACGAGCCGGGGTTCACCGCCCAGGCGCTCGACGTGGTCGAGCTCTCAGCGGGCGTCCGCTCGATCGGCCCGTTCGAGCTCGAAGCGGCGCTCGTCACCCACAACAGCGAGAGCTACGCCTTCCGCGTTCGGGCGGACGCGGGCGCCAGGCCGGGCTTCGTCTACTCGGGCGACTGCGGTCGAGCCGACGACTTGCGGACACTCGTTCGCTCGGGCGACACCCTGCTCGCCGAGGTCGCCTTTGGGCCCGGTCCGGTGCCGGCGGGGGCCCAGCATCTCGACGGTCCGGCCGTCGGCCGGCTGGCGGCAGCGAGCGGGGTGGGACGGCTGCTCCTCACCCACCTCCAGATGGGCTTCGATCCGGACGAGACGATCGCCTCGATGCGCGCCTGGTACGACGGCGACGTTCGCTTCGTCTGGCCGGGAGACCGCCTGCAGGTCTGATGCCCGTGGCGGCATGAAATGACCCGGGTGCGGTAGGAGGTCCGCACCCGGGTCGAGGGTCGCTCGGGGGCAGCGACGATCAGCTGCGGCGGCGGGCCGTCCGATCAGACGAGAGCAGCAACAGGCTGACGATGAGGCCGGCAAGGCCGACGAGGATCAGGCGCCATCCCGGGATCGGCGTCGAGCCCGCCGCGGTGGTCGAGAGCGTGTCGGTCGGCGGCAGCGTCACCCGCGGCGTCGGTTGCGGCGCGCTGACCGCACCGAGAACCTCGCCCGTCGGGGCGTCCGATGTCTCAGGCTGCGGAAGCTGGTCCTGGCTGACCGGGACGACCTCGGCCGGCTGCTCCGTCGCGGTCGGCGGGTTCTCGGTCGGCGGGTTGTCGACCGCGGGCGGGTCGGTCGGCTGCTCGCTCGGGGGCGGGCTCGAGAGGTCCTCGGTCGCGGGCGGGTCGGTCGCGGGCGGGTTCTCGGTCGGCGGGTTCTCGGTCGGCGGGTTCTCGGTCGGCTGCTCGGCCGCGGCCGGCGGGTTCTCGGTCGGCGGGCTGTCGGTCGGCGGGCTGTCGGTCGGCGGGTTCTCGGCCGCGAGCGGGCTGAAGGGCGTTTCGCTCTCGCACGCGCTGACGCTGCTGGACTTCGCGTTGCCGCCGTTCGTCTCCACCCGGAACGAGTTGACCCCGTCGCGATGGCTCGCGACGCTCAGCGGACCGAAGGGGAGAGCCGAGGACGCGATCGCCGTCAGGGTCTGGCGCGACCCCGGGATCTCGATCCAGTCGCCGCCGCCGGGGACATGGTCGGTGACCCAGACGTCGAACACGAAGGGTGACGACGTGACGGTGACCGCCACCGTGCCGGAGATCCCCTCGGCACCGAAGCACGGTGCCACGGAGATCGAGGCCACCGAACCGGCGGTGCCGGAGTCGGACTTCGGGCCGTGTGGGTTGGCCGCGAAGGAGGGGGAGGCGCCCGGCCCGAAGGCCGCGACGGCCACCATGAGCCCGGCCGCGAGCCAGCCTGCGGCTCGGGCGGTGGAGGTGCGAGCCGGCTGCGTGCGGGCCAGCGTACGGAGCGTCTTCATCGTGGTCCCCGAGTACCTTTCGTCTGATGGTTCGTCGATCTCGGTCCGGAGATCGGGAGCCGTTGCCTAAGCGGCAGAGCCATCGTGGACGACCGGGTGGTACCTGTCTAGGACCTTCGGGACCCTGGGTTCTCACCATTCCACACTCGACCGCACAGTGGGTCGCAGATTCCGGTGCGCGTGGTCACCGAAGGGGGCATGACCCGCCGTCAGCGGGGTCCCAGGACGATGGGGCTACACCGAGCCGACGGCCCAGTCCTATTGGTGGTCGGCGGGCGACTCGTACTCGAGTCTGCCAAGAACGATCAGCTGCTCGAGGTCGTCGCCTGCCCCGGGCAGGTTCTCCGCGACGGCGGCACGCACCTCGGCGAGGTCCGCGTCGCTGGCCGCCCCGAGCATCCGGCTCACATCCGCAATGTCGATCGTCCGGCTGGCGATCAGCTTCGCCACAACCAGGTCCGCCAACGTGAGCGTTGGTCGCCCCGCTGCCGTGTTGCCCTGGGCCGCCGCGATCGCCTTCTCACCCCACGGGCCGGGGAGTCCGATGAGATCGAGCTCGTGCCTGTCCTTGCTCCACCCGCTGCCCTTCAGGCCCCCGGCCAGCCGGCGCTCGCGCTGCCGGGCCCAGCCGGCCCGCGCGAGCGCCTCCTCGGCACGGGCAAGCGCATCTGTGCCTGTCCCCCTCGCATCAAGTTTCCGAGAAGGATGCCCGAACCTGGCCGCCGGCGCCGTGCCGCGATTGAGATGAGGACATGGCGAACGGCCGCACGATCGATCGTCATGCGGCCAGCATCGGCCGCGACGCCCCGGCCGTCAATTGCCGTAGCGAAGCCTGTAGCGAAGCCATGCCGAGGGGAACAGGGTTGGATAGTAGGACTCCTGTGCCTCATGGCGGCGACCCCCGGCTCGTGGTAACCCCTCGCGGCGCTCGACTCGGTCGCTGGCCCCGGGCCGTCGATCTCGCGGAATCGGCCGACATTGACATCGCTCGGCGTGCTTGCTATAACTCTGGTTGCTACAACACGACTTATAGCAACTGAGGTTCTCATTGATGCCCGGACCGACCACCACTCGCCCGTCGCGTCTCTTCGATCGCGAGGACGAGTGGGCTGATCTCATGCGCTTCGCTGGAGATCCCGCCCCGACGCCGCGGATCGGCTTGGTCTACGGCCGTCGGCGGCAGGGCAAGAGCTTCATGCTGGACGAGCTGGCAGCGGCATCCGGCGGCTTCTACCACCAGGCGATCGAGGAACAGAGTGCTCCCGCTCTCGACCGCTTCGCCGCGGCGATCGCAGCGTTTGCCGGTCTTCCCGCATGGGCTGGCGGTCGATTCAACGACTGGACGACGGCGTTTCGCGCTCTTGCGGAACAGGCCGGTGGCCGCCCCTTGGTGATCGACGAGTTCCCGTATCTGCTGCGCGAGTCGCCCGAGCTGCCGTCGGTCGTCCAGGCGGCCTATGACGCGGCCAAGTCGGGACGACACCCTACATTCCAGATGATCCTCTGTGGCTCGGCGTTATCGGTAATGACGAGGCTCCTGACCGGTCAGCAGGCGTTGCGTGGACGGGCAGTGCTCGACATGCCGGTGCAGGCCTTTGACTTCCGCGTATCGCGCGCGTTCTGGGGGAGCGGCGACCTCGAGATCGCCTTCCTAGTCAACGCTGTCCTGGGCGGGCCGCCCGGCTACCGCGACCTCCTCGCGGGAGCGGCTCCGGCCAGCGCTGCCGAGTTCGCGGACTGGCTCGCCGAGGGGGTACTCAACCCATCCCACGCGCTGTTTCGCGAAGCCGAGTATCTCCTCAGCGAGGATCCGGCGCTCGTGGACCGCGCGCTCTATCGGTCGATCATCGCTGCGATCAGCGGCGGGCAGTCGACGCGACGCGGCGTCGGGGGCGTTCTCGGCCGACCGGACACGGCACTCGACCACCCGCTTGGTCAGCTCGAGCGTGCCCAGTTCATCGTCCGCGACAGCGACCTGCTCCGTCCGAACCGCCCACTGCTGCGCGTCGCGGATCCGCTCCTCCGCTTTCACTTCACCGTGCTGCGGCCAGACATCGCGCGCTTTGAGGCCAGGCGGACCCGGGAGGCATGGACTGACGCCGAACCTCGGTTTCGGGCGCAGGTCCTCGGGCCGCACTTCGAGTCGCTCGCCCGAACGTGGACGGAGCGCTACGCGTCGGGAACGACACTCGGGGGGCGTCCTCGACGTGTCGGCTTCGTCCAGGTGAACGACCCGGGAGCGAAACAGCAGTTCGAGCTTGACGTCGTTGCCGAGGCCCCAGGCGAGAAGGTCGACGGGAAGCCGCGGCTTCTTGCCATCGGTGAGGCGAAGGCGAGTGAGACCCCACGAACCCTCGGTGATCTTGCGCGCCTCGAACGGATCCGCGAGATCCTCGCGACCCGTGCCGAGGTTGGGAAGACGAAGCTCCTCCTCTTCGGCCGCGCCGGCTTCGAGGCTGACCTCACCGCCACGGCGAGCAAGCGTCAGGACGTCGAGCTTGTCGATCTCGCGAGGCTCTACGAAGGAGACTGAAGCGGCAGCCTCGTCAGCTACCGGCGTAGAGCCGATCGAGGCCGACGAGGACGACATCGGGTCGTGCGCGCGCCTCCGCGACGAGCTCCGGGGCGAACCCGGAGCGCGAGAACACGATCAGGCGTGCCTGCTCTACGACAGCCCGCGGTTCGAGGAGGCCACGCAGGCGCTCGAGGCGACGCAGCGCGCCGGCCCCGGGCCGTGCGACGCCACCCTTCGCCTCCCCGATCGCCAGGAGGATGGGCCGATCGTCCCCGGGACGGCGTTTGCCGACTCGGCTACGACGTCGATCTCGAATCGCTCGCGGGCGGCGGGATCGTTGACGGAGGTGAAGCCAACCCGCTTCGGCCGGCCCTCGAAGCGTCTGCGAGGACGCGAACCGGCGCGTCCATTCGCGCGCGAGCTCCTCGAAGTGCGGCCCAAGGACCTGTGCGTCGAATCGCGCGGTCGCGCCGGACGACCGCGCGATGGAAGCGGAGCATGGGGTCGGCCACCCGAAGGAGCGGGCGCTTCGCGAGCAGGAGATCGTTGTCGCGACGGATGAATCCGGCGCGCTCGGGCGTCACCGGACATCCCGCACAACGGCCCGCGCCCGGGAACGCTCGATAAGGAAGCTGTCTTTGGCCATCAGAAGCCCACCGTATTGATACATACGGCAACATCACGCAGTCTTCACGGCAGATGAAGCGGCTCGAGATCGTGCAGGTTCACGAGAGTGAGCGCCCCGGGCCACATCCTGCTGGTCGCGACAAGCTGCGAGTTCAGCCATCGCGTGAATGCGCGCGGGGAAGCCGAGGCCGCCCGAGCCGCGTCCGTCGCCGAAGCCGGTCAGCCAGGTGGTCGTCAGCCGCTATGGCGCGCCGCCGATCGTCCTGCCCCACTACCTGCCCGCGGCGGCG
>JAJYXX010000051.1:0-4545 GCA_021801545.1 Chloroflexota bacterium
TCGACAAGGTGGCGAGCGGCCCGGCCGCGGCGCGGGTGGCGGCGTCCCGCGGTCACTGAGACCGGTTCGCCGATCGGGACTGGACGCGGGCCGGCCGCCGGCCGATAACGGGCCGATACGCCGGGCGACGCCCCCGGATACGCGGGCGGTGAGCGCGCCCGGTTACGGTGGCCCCATGCTGGCCACCGTCCTCTCGGCGACACTCCACGGGCTCGATGGCCGAGTCATCCGGGTCGAGGTCGACGTGGCGCCTGGTCTGCCGGGTTTCTCGATCGTCGGCCTTGCCGATACGGCGCTGCAGGAAGCCCGCGAACGCGTCCGGGGCGCGATCCGCAACAGCGGCTTCGCGTTCCCGCCCCGGCGGATCACGGTCAACCTCGCCCCGGCCGATCTGCGCAAGGGCGGTGCGGCGCTCGACCTCGGGATCGCGGTCGCGATCCTCCTCGGCTCGGAGCAGGTGCGCGCCGTGGGACGCTGGGCGCTGATCGGCGAGCTGTCGCTGGGCGGCGAGCTGCGAACCGTGCCGGGCCTGCTGCCGATGGTGACGGCCCTCGCCCGGCGCGGCGTGCGGCGCGTCGTCCTGCCCGCCGAGGGCGAGGCGGAGGCGCGTCTGGTCGGGCAGCTCGACATCGCGAGCGCCGGGACATTGCGCGACGCGGTCGACCTGCTGCGCGGTCCTCGCCGAGGAGGGCGCGCAGCATTGCAGCCGGCCCGAGTCGAGCTGGCAGCAGCGGCCGCGGACGAGCGGGGTGCGGGCGGGGAGGCACCGGGCCAGGTGTCGGTCGCCCGGCTCGAGCCGGCCTGGCCGGATCTGGCCGAGGTCCGCGGCCAGCTCGAGGCGCGCCGGGCGCTCGAGATCGCGCTCGCCGGTGGCCACGGCCTGCTCCTCGTCGGGCCGCCCGGTTCGGGCAAGACGTTGCTGGCGCGCACAATCCCGACTCTGCTTCCGCCGCTCGATGACGCCGAGGCGCTCAAGGCGACGGTCGTCCGATCCGTGGCCGGCGAGCCGGTCACCGAGCTCGTCCGGCAGCGCCCGTTTCGCGCTCCCCACCACACCAGTTCGTACGCCGCGATCGTCGGTGGTGGTCCGCGCCTGTCGCCCGGCGAGGTCACCCGGGCCCACGATGGCGTGCTGTTTCTCGATGAGCTGCCCGAGTTCTCGCGCGACGTGCTCGAGGCGCTGCGCGAGCCGCTCGAGGAGGGACAGGTCGCGATCTCGCGGGTCGGTCGGGCGACGATCTTCCCGGCCCGCTTCCAGCTCGTGGCGGCGATGAACCCCTGCCCGTGTGGCCAGGCCGGGACGGAGCCCGGGGGATGCCGCTGTCCGAGCGGCATCCCGGAGCGCTACGCGAGCCGGATCTCGGGTCCGCTGCGCGACCGGATCGACCTCTGGGTGACGATGCCGCGTGTGCGGCCCGCGGCGCTCGTGCACGGCAGCCCGCCCGAGGATTCGGCGAGCGTGGCGTGTCGAATTGCGGCCGCCCGGGCGTCGCAGCTCAGCCGAGCCGGTGCGCTGAACGCCCGGGTCGATGGCCGTCGTCTGCGCGCCGCGTGCGGCCTCTCGGCGTCCGCCGAACGGGTGCTCGTCGAACTGGCCGACCTCGCGTCGCTCTCGGCCCGTGGAACGACGCGACTGCTGCGGGTGGCGCGGACGATTGCCGATCTTGGTGGCGACGGCGTCGTGGGACATGATCACCTCGAGGAGGCCGCCCGCTACCGGTCACCCGGGCCGCCGGGCGAGCTCCGGGCGCGGGCGCTCTGATGCTCGGTGTCGGGCGGGCCGGACCATGCCTCGATCCCTCGGCCGCACCCGCGACTGGACCCTCGTGGAGGCAGGGGCCGGAGCCGGCCGAACGCGATGCCTGGGCGATCCTCGCCTCGGTCCCGGGACTGGGCCCGCTGACGTTCGCGGCGTTGCTGACGAGGTTCGGGTCGGCGCGCGCGGTCGTCGAGATCGCGCGCGGGCCAGGTGGCCGGGCTGCGTTCGCCGGGTTGCCCGCCTCCTCGGGGACAGACCGACCGCTGCTCGGGCCCGACGTTCTCGATCGGCTCGTCGGCGCGGCCACCGGCGGTGAGGCGTTCCTCGCCAGGACCAGGGAGCTCGGGCTCGAGATCCTGACGCTCGAGGACGCAATCTACCCGGCCCGCCTCCGGGCGATCGAGATGCCACCACCGGTCCTGTTCGTGCGGGGCGATCCGGCGGCCCTCTCGCTGTCGCACGCGGTGGCGGTCGTCGGCACGCGACGCCCTTCCGACGCCGGCCGCCGGATCGCGGCGCGGATTTCGGCGGCGATCGCCCGGCTCGGGGCCCTGGTCGTCTCCGGGCTCGCGGTCGGGATCGATGGCGCGGCCCATGCGGCGGCCGTCGCGGAGGCGGGCCGGACGGTGGCGGTCCTGGGTGGCGGTCACGGACATGTCTTCCCACGGGCCCATGCACGCCTGTCCGACGAGATCGTCGGACAGGGCGGGGTCGTCGTCTCCGAGCTCGCCCCGGAGATGGAACCGATGCCCTGGACCTTCCCGCGCCGGAACCGGGTGATCAGCGGTCTCTCCGACGCGACGATCGTCGTGGAGGCGGGGGCCCGGAGTGGTGCGCTGATCACCGCCAACTGGGCGCTCGAGCAGGGCCGGGAGTGCTTCCTCGTGCCGGGCTCGCTCGATGCCCCGGCGTCGAGCGGCTGCCTGGCGTTCCTGCGCGACTACGCGGGAGTCGCCCGGATCGTGGCCGGCGTCCCGGAGCTGCTCGAGGACCTCGGCCTCGTTGCGGCGGGTCCGGGCCGGATACCGAACGGGGTCCGCACAGCGCCGCGCCTCTGGTCGAGCCCGGTCGGCCTTCTGGCCGAGCTGGGTGCGACGGAACGGCTCGTCGCAGAGGCGTTGATCGGGGGCCGGGCGACCGTCGACGAGCTCGTCGAGGTGACCGACCTTCCGGTCGCCTCGGTGCTCGGGGTGCTGACGCTGCTCGAGATGCGTGGCCTGGTGGCCGGCGCCTACGGCCGCTATCAGCCGGCCGGGCGGCTCGCCGCGGTCGAGCCGCGGGCCGTCCGCCGCTCGGTCCGAGCGGGCTCGCGGCCGCGTGCCGCAACGCCGCCAGGATGAGCCGATTGGCCTGCGGTTGCTTCGGTCGGTGGCGGGGTGCTACCCTGACCCGGACCGCCGGAGCTCCCGCCGGCCGAGACAGGCCCAGCGCCGTCGACCCCCAGCCACGCGCCAGGAGACTGTCTATTGCGAACGCTCGCCGCGGCGCTGCTCGCCGTGCCGGTCATCGTCCTCGTCTACCTCTCCGCCCTGCTTCGGCGCTCGGTCGCAGCCCGGGTTGGTCTCGCGCTCGGGGTCGGGGCGCTGCTCGGGCTGGCGATGATCGGCACCGTGGCGCCGCCGCTGAGCACGGCTCGGCCGCCGGCAACGTTCGCTCCGGTGGCCGGGGTCCGGTTCGGGACGGACCTCCGGGTGAACCAGCCCCCATACGGGCCGATCGCGCTCGACTTCGCCACCCCGATGGACGAGGCCAGCGTCGCCGCCGCGTTGACGATCGACCCGCCGACGCCGGTCACGCTCTCCTGGAACACCCAGCGGACGCGGCTCGTCGTGCTGCCGAACTCGGGCTGGCGGCCTGCCACGTACTACACGGTGACGGTGGCCGCCACCGCGCGCGACGCCGGCGGGACGGCGCTCGAGATCCCGGCCCGGGCGGCGTTCTTCATCCGCCCCGCGACGCGCGGACGGATCCGTGCCGACGAGGTCGTCGGCGACCAGGTCCGACCGGGAACCTCGTTCACCGTCGTCTTCGACCGCCCGGTCGACATCGCGTCGGTGACGGCGGCGTTCTCGGTCGACCCGCCGGTGATTGGCTCGTTCAGCGCGCCGGAGGGGCCCGCGGCCCCCGACCGGCTGACGTTCGTCCCGGCCGAGCCGCTTCGAGTGGGAACGACGTACACCGTCCGGATCGCGGACTCCGCGCGGGATGCGGACGGTGGCCCGCTTGCCCCGGTGGAGCCGTTGACGGTGACAACCGCGGAGGCACCGAGGATCGTCCGCTTCCGACCGCTCCGTGGCGCCCAGGACGTGGCCCGTGGCGCGCCGGTCTCGGTCCGCTTCACCCAGCCGATGGATCGCAGCTCGACGGCCGCGGCCTTCAGCGTGACGGTCGGTGGGCGGTCGGTCACGGGCCGGGTCAGCTGGGCGGAGGACGACACGGTGCTCGTGTTCGAGCCCGCGTCCTCGTTCGCGCCCGGCGCGACGGTGGCGGTCGCGGTCACCACGGCCGCGACGTCGCGCGACGGCGTGCCGCTCGAGCGCCCGGCGCGCGGCACGTTCACGGTCGCGAAGCCGGCCCCGACGCCCTCGCCCACGCCGAAGCCGGCGACCACGACCAGGCAGCCCGCCCCGACGCCGAAGCCGACACCCGCCCCGAGCCCGACACCGACCCCGGGTGGCACAGCCGGCTCGGGCACCTGGTACGCCGTCGAAACCTACTACCTGGGACTGATGAACTGCACCCGCCAGGGCGGCTGGGTGACCTCGTCTGGTGCCTGCTCGAGCCCG
>JAJYXX010000051.1:4645-6051 GCA_021801545.1 Chloroflexota bacterium
GACACCGACCCCGGGTGGCACAGCCGGCTCGGGCACCTGGTACGCCGTCGAAACCTACTACCTGGGACTGATGAACTGCACCCGCCAGGGCGGCTGGGTGACCTCGTCTGGTGCCTGCTCGAGCCCGGGCGGGCGGGACGTCGCGCCGCTCGTGCTCGACGCCGGGATCTCGAGCCGGGTCGCTCGCCCGTACGCGAAGCTGCTCGCCACGAGCAACGTGTGCAGCCACTTCGTCGACGGGACGGTGGGCACTCGCCTGAGCCGGGCCGGCTACACCAGCTACGACTGGGCCGAGAACCTCGGCTGCCGAAGCGGCGATCCGTTCGCGGCGGTCCTCGGTTCGCACCTCTTCTTCCAGAGCGAGAAGCCCTGGAACGGCGGCCATTACCGGAACCTGATGAACCCGCTCTACACGCGGGTCGGGATCGGGGTCTGGGTCAGCGCCGGGCGCGTCCGGCTCGTCGTCGACTTCTACCGCCCGTGATCGCCCCGGCCGCCGGGACCGGCGCCCGATGATCTGCAATGTCGTCATTCACATCGCGAACGAGCAGCCGCTCCTGGCCGACCTCTTCGAGCTGCCCTCGCCGACGGATGCGGCACTGATCTGCACGAACCTGCGGACGATGAACGGCCAGCGGCCGGTCTTCGTCGACCACGTCGAGTCGACGTTCGTCTTTCCGCTCGTCACGATCCGCTTCATCGAGCTGCCGCCCGGCTCGCGGGGCGAAGAGACGCCCGGCGCCGCCGAGGAGCGCGCCCGCCTTGGACCCGGCAGCGAGTCCCCGGCGGCCCCCGAGCCCGAGGTCGAGATCGACGAGGACTTCCTGCGCCGCGTTCGCGAGATCTGAACCGACCCTCGCACAGCCTCGCCAGCGCCGGTGAACTGCCCGGTGAGAGGCCGATGCTAGACTCCCCGACGACATGACCGCCAATCTCGTGATCGTCGAGTCGCCGGCGAAGGCGAAGACGATCGAACGCTACCTCGGCCCCGGCTATCGCGTGCTGGCCTCGTATGGCCATGTCCGCGACCTGCCGGAGAACCCGGGCAAGGGCAAGTTCGGGGTCGACGTCGAGCACGACTTCCGGCCCGAGTACGTCGTCTCGGAGGATCGGCGCAAGTACGTCGACGCGATCGCCAGGGCCGCGGCCCGGGCCGAGACGGTCTATCTCGCGACCGACCTCGACCGGGAGGGTGAGGCGATCGCCTGGCACGTCGCCGAGGCTGCCGGCGTGCCGTCGGAGAAGACCCGTCGGGTGACGTTCAATGAGATCACCGAGAGCGCGATCCACGAAGCGTTCAGGCACCCGCGCCAGATCGATCGCAACCTCGTCGATGCCCAGCAGGCTCGTCGGATCGTCGACCGGCTCGTCGGCTACACGCTCAGCCCGCTCCTGTCGCGCAAGGT
>JAJYXX010000409.1:0-3621 GCA_021801545.1 Chloroflexota bacterium
CGACGATCCTCCCGATCACCGTCCGCCGCCACCCGGACGGCCGATTCTTCGTGACCCACGACGAGCCGCTCACCGTCTCCTCGACCGATCGGGTGGCGCTGGCGGCCGCCACCCAGCAGATCGCCGACGCGCTCGAGCGGACGATCGGCGCGGCACCCGAACAGTGGTACAGCTTCAAGCCGATCTGGCCCGACGAGCCCGACGAGGTGACCCGGCTCGCCTCCCTCGCCGGACACGCAGCCGGCATGTCAGCGGCCGGGCTCGCCGAGGAGACCGGGACCGAGGCCGGATGACCTCCGGCGGGACGCCCATCCAGCGCCTCCGCGCCGCCCTCGTGGCGGGCGCCTCGTGGCTCGCCTGCCGGCTCCCGGAGGGCCCGCTCATCAGGCTCGCCGACGCGGCCGGCGAGCTCTGGTACCGCGTCGCTCCGCGCCGTGCGGCCCGGGGCCGACGGAACCTCCGGCGCGTCTGCGAATGGCTGGCCGCCGAAGGCCTCGGGCCGGTCGCCGGCCGTGTCGCCGCCCGCGACCCTGCGGCGCTCGAGCGCCTCCTGCGCTCGGCCTTCCGCCAGCAGGCTCGCTACTACCTGGAAGTGGCCCTGACGCCCTCGATGACCCCCTCGTACATCCGCCAGCGCCTCGCCATCGAGACGCCGGAGGTCGTCGACGAGGCGTTCGCCGAGGAGGGCCCGCTGATCATCATCGGCCTCCACTTCGGGGCGCTCGAGCTGCCGGCGCTCTACCTCGCCGACCGGACGGGCCGGACCCCGACGGCACCGATGGAAACGATCGACGATCCGCCGCTCCAGCGCTGGTTCCAGCGCACCCGGAGCTCGGTCGGGGTCCGGATCGTCGGGCTGCGAGAGGCACGCCGCGAGCTGCTGGCGGCCCTCCGGCGAGGCGAGCTCGTTGGTCTCGTCGCCGACCGCGACATCACCGGGGGCGGGATCCCGACCCCGTTGTTCGGCCACCCCGCGCCGCTGCCGGCCGGCCCGGCGCTCCTCGCCCTCGAGAGCGGCGCCCCGGCCTGCGTCGCGGCCGTGCGCCGGAGCGGCCGGGGACGGTATCGTGGACGGATGGAGCGGGTCGAGCTCCCGGCGATCGGCACGCGCCGCGAGCGGGTGACCGGCTTCCTGGCCGCCGAAGCCGCCGCGTTCGAGCGGGTCGTGGCGACCGCGCCCGACCAGTGGTGGGCGATCTTCTTCCCGATCTGGCCGGACCTCGAGGTGCCGGCGCACAGCACGAGTGAGCGATGAGCGACCGTCTCGGCCGGGCTGACCTGCACATCCACACCCTCGCCTCCGACGGCACCGCCAGCGTGGCCGAGATCCTCGAGCATGTCGAGACGAACACCCAGCTCGACGTCATCGCGATCACGGACCACGAGCGAATCGACGCCGCCGTCGCCGCCCGGGCAATGGCCCAGGGGCGCGGGCTGCGTTTCGAGGTCGTCGTCGGCGAAGAGGTGACGACGCTCGGCGGACACCTGTTGGCCCTGTTCATCGAGCAGCCCGTGCGGTCGCTCCGCTCGCTGCGCTCGACGATCGCCGCGATCCACGAGCAGGGCGGCCTCGCGGTGCCGGCCCACCCGCTCGTACCGTACCCACTCTGCGCCCAGGGCCGGACGCTGCGCCGGCTCCTCGCCGACGAGAACCCGCTCGTCCATCTCGACGGGCTCGAAACGTTCAACCCGACCGCGCTCGGGCGCCCGATGCATGGCCGGGCGGTCGCCTTCGCCGCCGAGTACGGGCTCGCACCCCTGGGCAGCAGCGACGCCCACGCGCTCGAGGCGATCGGGCGCTGCTGGACGACGTTCCGCGGCCGGACGGCCGAGGATCTCCGGCACGCGATCCTCGAGCGCCGGACCCATGCCCACGGCGAGTTCCACGACACGACCGGCCAGCTCTCGATGTTCGCCCGCCAGCTGCGCAAGTACGGCCGTGACGCCCGGGACGGTGTCCGGGGCCGCGTCCTCCAGGACGGCACCGGGCGCGACCTCGGCTACCCGGGCGGCCGGTACCGGCCACCGCGCTTCGAGGAACACCTCGCGGCAACGGTCGCCGGCCGGACCCCGCGGCCGAGCGGACCGGGCAGTCCGGCCGGGGCCGCCCCCACCCCGGACGAGGGGGCCGGCGGGTGAAGATCGGCCTCGTCACGCCGTACATCTACCCGCTCCCCGGGGGGGTCACCGAGCACGTCCACTACCTGTACGAGAACCTCCGCCTGCGCGGTCACGACGTCCGGATCATCTCAGCCAGTCACGGCTTCCAGCGCTCGACCGAGGGCGACGTCATCCGCCTGGGCAAGGGATTCAGCGTGCCGACGAACGGCTCGGTCGGGACGGTCACGTTCTCGCCCCGCTACGTCAGCCAGGTCCGGAAGATGCTCGACGAGGAGCGGTTCGACCTCCTCCACTTCCACGAACCGTTCGTGCCGTTCCTCTCGCCGGTCGTCCTGCGCGAGTCGCAGAGCGTGAACATCGCGACGTTCCACGCCTACGCCGGCTTCTCCCCGGCGTACGAGCTTGGGAGCCGGATCCTGCGCCGGTATGCACAGCGCCTCCACGGCCGGATCGCGGTCAGCGCCGCGGCCCGCCACTTCATCGACCGCTTCTTCCCGGGCGACTACAAGGTGATCCCGAACGGCGTCGACGTCGCGCGCTTCCAGCGGGCGGTGCCGCTGGCGCGCTGGCAGGACGGCCGCCGGAACATCCTGTTCGTCGGGCGCCACGAGCCGCGCAAGGGGCTCCTCGACCTGCTCAAAGCGTACCGCCTGATGCGCAAGGCCGGCTGCGACTGCCGGCTCCTGATCGTCGGCTCCGGCCCCCAGGAACGGGAGGCGCGCCGGTACGTGATGACCCGCCGCCTCCAGGACGTCGAGTTCCTGGGCCGGGTCAGTGACGCCGAAAAGGCGCAGCTCTACCGGACCGCCGACGTCTTCGTCTCGCCCGCAACCGGCCGCGAGTCGTTCGGGATCGTCCTCCTCGAGGCGATGGCGGCGGGCACGCCGATCGTGTGCAGCGACATCCACGGCTACAAGGGCGTCGTCCGGCGCAACGAGCAGGGGATCCTCGTCCCGCCCCGCGACTCGAAGGCGCTCGCCGCGGCCACGCTCCGGCTGCTCGACGATCCGGAGCTCCGGGCCCGGCTCGGCGCAAGCGGCCGGGCCCGCGCCGAGGAGTTCAGCTGGGAGCGGGTGACCGCGAAGGTCGATGACTACTACGGGTTCGTCATCCGCCGGCTCGCCGCCCAGGGCCAGCTGCCGCCCCACTTCAGCGCCGACATCCCGCCCTCACCGCGGCTCGGGCCAAGCTCGGCCGGGGAGACCGCGACTGGCGGCTGATCCGTCAACCGCCCTCGGCCTCGGGCCGTCCGTCGTCTGCCCCCGGCCGATCGTCGTCCGCCCCCGGCCGATCGTCGTCCGCCCCCGGCCGATCGTCGTCGGCCTCCCGGGCCGCGAGCGAGAGGCGCCACGTCCAGGCGCTGTAGGCGACGACCAGGCAGGTGACCGCGAGCGCCCCGAGCAGGACGAACAGGTCGAAGCCGAGCAGCTTCGGCAGCCCGCCGGCGGGATCGGTGTTGACCGCGAACTGGAACGGGTAGAGGTACGTCGGCAGCACCCC
>JAJYXX010000409.1:3721-6020 GCA_021801545.1 Chloroflexota bacterium
CCAGGCAGGTGACCGCGAGCGCCCCGAGCAGGACGAACAGGTCGAAGCCGAGCAGCTTCGGCAGCCCGCCGGCGGGATCGGTGTTGACCGCGAACTGGAACGGGTAGAGGTACGTCGGCAGCACCCCCTGGTACCAGTTCACGAACGCCGACGGCAATGGCAGGGCGGCGATGTTGGGGTACCAGATGACGAACCACAGCGCGGCCGCCCAGACCACCCCGGCCACGAACCGCCGGGCGTCGCGGGCGGTGAACACGAACCAGGCGGCGAGGCCGAGCGGGACGAACAGACCGACGGCGACGACCTCGGGCGAGAAGCCGACCATCCTGACGAGCACCGTCTCGTCGAGGAGGATGCCGGCCAGGACGACCCCGACCGAGGCGAGCGCGACGCTGAGCGCAAGGCCCCGCAGGCGGCGGCCCGGGTCGGGCGACCCGTCCGGCCCGTCGGGCAGGTCGAGCCGGAGGAGCTGCCAGACGAGTGCGACGACAGCCAGGCCCATGACGAGGACGAGACCTGCCGTCCGGGCGGTCAGGACGATCTCGCCCGGGGGCGTCGCGACGCAGGCCTGCGAGCCGGGGTCGACGGCCGTCACCCGGGCGAAGGCACAAAGCGGAGCCCGCAGGAACCAGAGGAGCGCCGGGCCGAGGATCGCGACAGCCGCCGCCGCCCGGGCCAGGAGCCACGTCCAGGCCGACGCCCCGTGCCAGAGCTCGGCCAGGAAGTAGGCGAGGGCGATGAGAACGAACGGCAGGCTCGTGTAGTAGTGGTACTGGAACGTCGCCCGGTCGATCCGGGCCCAGGAGATCCACTGCCAGGCGAAGGCGATCGCCACGAGCGCGAGCGCGAGGCTCCGCCGCCGGTACGCCTGCCAGGCGCCGAACGCAATCGCCGGCACGCTCAGCCACCAGAGGACGATATTGCCCGCGTCATAGATAGCGGCCGCGGTGCCCGCCGCGAAGCCGCCCTGATAGAACCAGACCGGCTTGAGGTCGAACGGCCAGGCCCACCACGGCGACGCCGCGGCGTGGGTCGCTCGCAGGTTGTTGTGGTAGTCGTACATCGAGCGGGTCAGGTCGAGGAGCGTCTGGCCGGTGTTCCCCGGCGGCCAGGTCTCGGTCAGGCGGTTGCCGAGCGCGACCCAGGGCAGGTAGGAGACGACGTAGACCGCGACCGGGATGAGAACGAGGCTGACGACCATCCAGGCGACCGGCAGGCCAAACGCCCAGCCGGGACGGAGCCAGCCGGCGGGGGCCGGAGCAGCGACCGGCAGCAGGCGCGCCGGATCGTCGGGCGCAAGCGGCGGCGCGAGCGGGCCCAGACCCAGCCGGGCGGCGAGCCGGAAGCCGAGGGCGGCGAGTCCGCCGAGGACGACGAGGGCAAAGGCGACCTCCAGGAGCGGCGGGTTCGAGCATCCCCCGGTCGCCGAATCGCAGGCGGGCGGCCCGACGAGCCTGAGCGGCAGGGCGATGAGCAGGAGTCCGACGCCGGCGACGACCGGCCCACCGACCGCGAACCGGACCTCTTCGAGCGTCCAGGCGATCGGGTGGAGGACCGAGACGACGACCGCGGCGAGCGTCAGGGCGATCATCAGGAACATGAACGTCAGATTGCCCCCGCTCGTCGCGCCCGCCGGGACGCTGACCGCGATCAGGCCGAGGACGGCCGTCCCGATGACCAGCCCGCCGACGAGGAGGACCCGACCGAGCGCCGAGCGGGCGAGGACGAGGACGCCGAGGCCGGCGATCGCATAGAGCGCGACCCACTTCGAAGCGAGGGCGAGCCCGAGCAGGACGCCGATCGCGGGCATGAGCGCCCAGAACGCCCAGCGGGACCGCCACCTCCCCAGCCAGAGACCGGCGAACAGGACGTAGGCGGCAACGACGAACAGGCCGACGTAGACGTCGTTCATCGCGATCCGTGACTGAACGAAGAGCATCCCGTCGAGGAGCGTGAACAGCCCGGCGAGGACGGCGACCGACCGGCGCCGGAAGAGGATCCGGGCGAGGAGGTAGATGAGCACCGCGGTCAGCGTCCCGGCCAGGACCCCGGGCAGACGCCAGGCGAACGCGTGGCTGCCGATATCCACCGACGCGCTCGACCCGTCGGCCGAGAAGGCGAGGATCGCCTGGCGGTCCTCGGCCGGGTAGAGGGGCGCGGCGTCCGTGGCCCAGGCGGCAGGCTCGAACGGGAGCCTGGCATCGGCGTAGACCGCGTTCGCGTGCGGCTCGATCACGTAGATCGTGGAGCTGCTGCCGTCGGGCGTCCGGCCAAGAACGTGGACCATCAGGCTCGAGGG
>JAJYXX010000226.1 GCA_021801545.1 Chloroflexota bacterium
GCTTGTCGGCCATGCCGCCGACGAACCCGCCGGGTAGCTCGTAATCGAAGGTGAACGTGACGTCCGTGCCGCCTTCGGCCGGCTCGGCCGTCTGGAGCCACGTGCCGTGGCCGCCGCCCGGCGCGGTGAGCTTGTTCTCGATCAAGCGGGGCTTCTCGGCCCGGATGACCTCGGTCGTCACCTCGAGGCTTCGGCCCATCGACTTGTAGACCGCGGTGTACTTCGCACCGACATGGTCCATCGGACCGGTGCAGTCCCTCACCTCGACGATCCCGGTCTGCCATTCGGGGTAGCGCTCGCACTTGGCGCCGAGCTCCCAGACCTGTTCGATCGGCGCATCGACATGGATGCTCTCGCGGATGTGGCCCATAAACGTGCCTCCGCGCTGACGGGAGCGCAAGGACGACCGGGCGAGCAGGGCGCCCCCGGCCAGCGCCTGGCGGGGGAAATCGACCCGGCGACGGCTCGTCCCGGCGGGCATCGGTCGGGTGCCGGTCGATCCACGCTCCGATTCTACGCCCCGGCCGCTACCCCTCCGGGGCCTCCAGCTCGCGGGCGTACGGAGGAAAGCGAAATCGCATCGAGCGGCTGAGGATCCCGCCGTGCCCCAGGCGGGCGACGGTCCCGGGTCCAGGGGGCTCTCCCGACAGAAGCCGCGGCAGGAGCAGGTCCGCCGCGGTCGCTTTCGAGTAGGCGCCGCAGGTCGGCAGGCCCAGGATGATCGTCCGCCCGATCCGGCCGAGCCAGAGCATCGAGCCCGGATGGGCGGGCACGCCGCGTCGCACGATCCGGCCGCCGACCCGGGCCAGCGCCACGAATAGCGGATCGGCCGGGTCGGTGCTCCCGGCGCCGGCGGTCAGGACGACGTCGACCCGTCCGGGCCCGCGCGCGTACACTGCGAGGGCCAGCTCGAGGGCCACTTCGTCGTCCTCGACATAGCGGACGGAAGCCACCTCCGAACCGAGCCCCTCCACTTTCTGACGGACGCTCTGCTCGAAGCGCTCGCGGGCCTGCTGCGGCAGCGACTCCTTCACGACCACCCCGATCCGCCGGCGCAGGAACGGGGCCACGCGGACGAGCGGACCGCGGCGCACGGCGACCCGCTCACCGCGTTCCAGCACGCTCCCGGCCACAACGTGCGGGGCGACCTTGACACTGGCAACGAGATCCCCGGCCGAGACGACCTGGCCGTCGAAGACGGTGAAAACCTCGAGGGGGTCGATCCGGTTCAGCCGCTCCAGCGCGCCGATCCGGACGTGAGCGACGCCGTCGGTCTCAGCCAGGAGATCGACCCGACTCTGGGCCGGTCCGCGGAGCACCAGACCCGGGCCGGCGACGGCGTGCGCAAGTCGCAGCGCGGCGTCGTCCTCGTGGACGTCACCGGGCTCGAGGAGGATGACGGAGATCGATGCAGTGCGGGCCGGGCCGCCGAGCCCCGAACGGGCGCTCGTGGCGACGGCCTCGGGAGAGCCCAGGGCTTCCAGGTCGTCGGCACTGAGCCGCCGCCCCTTCGCCCAGTGGTGCCCGGCGATCGAGACGTCGCGGGTCAGGACGGCCCCGACGAGCCCGGCGGGCGAGCGGCGGCCGGGGACGATCCGCGCCAGCCGCACCGCCGTCCGCCGCGCGTCGTTCAGCCGGCCCGCGCGATCGCGGCCTCGAGGGCGCGACGAACTTCGACCGCGGCGACCGCCGCTCGATAGGCGCGATCGGCGTGGATGTCCGAGCCGACCGTCACGCCGTCGGTCGCGTGGGCGGCCGCGGCGGCCGGTCCGGCAGCGCCGAGGAAGGCAGCCTCGACGGCGGCCGCACGGTACGGCATCTCCCCGACTCCGGTGAGCGCGACCGCGCAGCGGTCGAGCGGGCCGCTGCCGCCGCCGGACCGGCCCACGACGACCGCGGCCCCGGCGATCGCGTAACCGGAGGCTGGTTGCTCGATCGCCCGGTAGGCGGAGCCGTACGCCCCGGACGGGGCCGGGATCCGGATCTCGGTCAGGATCTCGTCCGGCTCGATGGCAGTCACGAACGGCCCGCGCAGGAACCCGCGCATCGGGATCGTCCGGACGCCCCGGATCGACCGCGCGACCAGCTCCGCCTCGAGCGCCAGCAGCACGGCCGGCATGTCCGAGGCGGGATCGGCGTGGGCGACCGCACCCCCGATCGTGCCCCGGTTGCGGACCTGAACGTCGCCGATCTGGGGCAGGACGTCGGCCATCAGCCCGTAGGTCGTGATCAGCGGGTCGCGCCCGAGCTCGTCGTACGTCGTCAAGGCACCGATCGAGACGCCGCCCTCGGCCGTCCGGCGGACGCCCTTCAGCTCGCTCAGGCGCCCGATGTCGATCAGGCGCTCGGCCCGGGCGAGGCGGAGCTTCAGCAACGGCAGGAGGCTCTGGCCACCGGCGATCACCTTCGCGGCACCCGGGTGGGCGGCGAGGAGCCCGACGGCCTGATCGACCGTCGTCGGACGGTCGTAGGCAAAGGCGGCCGGGATCATGACTGCACCTCCGAGGCGTGGATCGCGCGCCAGACCTTCGGCGCGCTGAGCGGCATGTCGAGATGGCGGATGCCGAACGGGCTGAGGGCATCGACGACCGCGTTGACGACCGCAGCGGCGCTGCCGATCGTGCCGGCCTCACCGGCCCCCTTCACCCCGAGCGGGTTCACCGGCGACGGTGTCACCGTCTCGTCGAGCTCGAAGGTCGGCAGCCACGAGGCACGCGGCAGGGCGTAGTCGAGCATCGAGCCCGAGAGGAGCTGGCCGTCATCGCCGTAGACGGCACCCTCCCAGAGCGCCTGCCCGACGCCCTGGACGATGCCGCCGTGGAGCTGACCGTCGACGATCATCGGGTTGATCTTCCTGCCGACGTCGTCGACGCCCACGTAGCGGACGAGGTCGACGGCGCCGGTCTCTTCGTCGACCTCGACGATCGCCACGTGGGTCCCGAACGGGAACGTGCAGTTCGGCGGGTCGTAGTAGGCGGTCTCGTCGAGGAACGGCTCCATCCCCTCGGGCAGGTCGTACCCGACCGAGGCCGCGAGCGCCACCTCCTGGACCGTCTTCACCTTGTCCGGCGAGCCTTTGACGTAGAACCGACCGGCCTCGAAGACGACGTCGTCGGGCGAGGCCTCGAGCATGTGCGCCGCGAGCCGTCGGGCCTTCTCTTTGATCTTCAGCGCCGCCTTCTGGGCGGCGACGCCGCCGACCGCCGCGCTCCGGCTACCGTACGTCCCGTAGCCGAACGGCGTCCCCTGGGTGTCGGAGTGCTCGACGAGGACGTCCTCGAACGGCACGCCGAGCTCGGCGGCGACGATCTGGGCCATCGTCGTCTCGTGGCCCTGACCGTGGTTCTGGCTGCCGGTCGTCACGACGACCTTGCCGGTCAGGTGCATCCGGATGTTCGCCGACTCCCACAGCCCGGCACCCCAGCCCTCGCCGGGCAGCCCGATCCACTTCGAGGGTGCGACACCGCAGATCTCGATGTAGCTCGAGATACCGGCGCCGAGGTACTTGCCGCGGGCCCGAGCCTCCGCCTTGGCGGCGGCGAGATTCGTGTAGCCGGCCATCTCGAGCGCCCGCTCGAGCGCCGGGCGGTAGTTGCCGGAGTCGTAGGGCAGCCCGTAGCCGGCCTGGCCGATCAGGACGGCCGGCTGGTACGGGAAGGCGTCGGGCGGGATGAAGTTCCTCCGCCTGACTTCGGCCGGATCGAGCCCGGCCTCCCGGGCGAAGAGGTCGACGGCCCGCTCGACGACATACGTCGCCTCCGGGCGACCAGCGCCCCGGTAGGCGTCGACCATCGCGGTGTTCGTGTAGATGCCGTCGACCTCGCAGTAGATGTTCGGGATCGCGTACACCCCGGAGAGGAGCCGCCCGTAGAGCGTCGTCGGGATGCCCGGCGCGATCGTGGAGAGATAGGCGCCAAGGTTCGCCTTCGTGCGCACGCGCAGGGCGGTGATCGTGCCGTCCTTCGTCCCGGCAACCTCGAGGTCGGTGATGTGGTCGCGGCCGTGGGTCGTCGCCAGGTAGTTCTCGCGGCGCGTCTCGACGAACTTCACCGGCCGGCCACCCAGCTGCTTGGACGCCCAGGCGGTCAGGACCATGTCCGCGTAGAGGAAGATCTTCGAACCGAAGCCGCCGCCGACGTCGGGGCTGATGCAGCGGATCTTGTGCTCGGGCACGCCGAGGACGAAGGCGGCGATCAGGAGGCGCATGACGTGCGGCGCCTGACTCGTCATCCAGATCGTGTACTCGTCGGTGCCGGGGTCCCAGCGCCCGATCGCGCCCCGCGTCTCCATCGGGTTCGGGATGAGCCGCTGGTTGACGATCCGCTGACGGACGACGATCTCCGCCGACTCGATTGCCCGGGCTGTCCCTTCGGCGTCGCCGACGGTCCAGTGCATGCAGACGTTGTTCGGGGCGTTCTCGTGGAGCTGCGGCGCGCCGGGCGCGGTCGCCTTCTCGGCGTCGACGACTGCCGGCAGCGGCTCGTAGTCGACGCTGATCGCCTCGGCCGCGTCGACCGCCTGCTCGCGGGTCTCGGCGACGACCATCGCCACGCCGTCGCCGGTCCAGCGGACGGTGTCGATCGCGAGCACCCGGGGCGTGTTCAGGTTGTTCTGGACACCGCCCGCCGCCCAGGCACAGGGCAAGGCGTTCACGCCCGCCAGGTCCTGGCCGGCGTAGACGGCGAGGACACCGGGCATCGTCCGCGCGGCCGAGGTGTCGATCGACCTGATCCGGGCGTGGGCGTACGGGCTGCGCAGGACGACCGCGTGGGTCATCCCGGGGAGCTTGATGTCGTCGAGGTAGTTCCCGCCGCCGGTGATGAAGCGGGGGTCCTCGCGGCGCTTGATCCGGGCACCGAGGACGTCGGTGGTGGCCATGGCCGTCAGTCCTCCCTCAGCCGGCCGCGCCGGCGGACGTTCCGCCTGCGGCCATGAGCGACGCCGCCTCGCGGATCGCGGCGACGATGTTCTGGTAGCCGGTGCAGCGGCAGACGTTGCCCTCGATCGCGTGCCGGATCTCCTGGTCGGTCGGATCGGGGTTGCGGGCGAGCAGATCCGCCGCGGCCATGATCATCCCCGGCGTGCAGAACCCGCACTGGAGGCCGTGCTTCTCCCAGAAGCCCACCTGCAGCGGGTGGAGCTGGCCGTCATTGGCCATCCCCTCGATCGTCGTGATCGACGACCCGTCCGCCTGGACGGCGAGCATCGTGCACGACTTCACCGCCTGCCCATCGACCAGCACGGTGCAGGCGCCGCACTGGCTGGTGTCGCAACCGATGTGCGTGCCCGTCAGGTCGAGGTCCTCGCGGATCACCTGGACGAGCATCCGTCTCGGCTCCACCTCGAGTTCGTGGTGGACGCCGTTCACGACGAGCGTGATGGCCTCGGTCACCGGCAGAACCTCCCTTCCCGGGGTTGCATGACTGGCCGGAGTGGACGCCCTCCACCGAACGGGGCGGCGGAGGTGAGAGTCGGATCGTGGCACCTCCGGCCGCCGGAATCAAGGCGGAATCCGGAGGTGTTCGGAGCGGCGCTAGTCAAACGGGCGCCAGCGCGCCCGGCGCCGGCGGTCCCACGGTGCGTCGAGGGCACGCGGATCGAGCGACCGGGCCAGTTCGTCGCGCGCTGCCGTGGCCAGCCGCGCCGCTTCGCCGAGGAGACGGAGCTTCGCCCGGGCATCGTCAGGGCTGAGCCGCTCGAGCCCGCGGGCCACCGCGAGCCCGACCCGCTGGAGCCCGCGCCCACCGATCGACGCCGCGTAGCGGGCTGCCCAGACGAGCACCTCGAGCTGACCGGCCGAAGGTGCGGCGGGATCGAGCGCGGCGCAGATGATCCCGCGCTCACCGGGCGCCCGGGTAATGAGACGCCAGTTGTCGGGACCCGCGATCAGGTCGAAGAGATAACTGTGGTACGGGGCGTCGAAGATCGTCGAGGCGCCGGCGCCGTCGGCGTTGCCGGTCGCGATCGCGAGCGAGAGATGGATCCCCTCGATCCTGTCGGTCAGGCGGCGCTGT
>JAJYXX010000093.1 GCA_021801545.1 Chloroflexota bacterium
CGGGGACGACGGCGCCGGTCGTCGCCCGCTTCGACGAGATGAGCACCCCGTTCGCCGCCCTCGTCTGGGGGCGCGTCCTGCTCCTCGACACGCTCGACACGGCGACGATCCTCGACTTCTACCGAACACAGGGCGAGCGGACGAACCCGGAGCCCCAGTGCGCTCCCCCGTCGCCCTCGCCCACCGCCAGCCCCGCACCGGCGACGAGCCCATCGCCCTCGCCCTCACCGTCCTGAGGCCGGAGGACACCCGATGCGCCTGTTCAGCTTCCGCGACGAGCTCGACCTGGCGACGGCCGGCGTCGTCGTCGGTCATCGGGTAATCTCCCTCGCCCGCCTCGTCGTGGCCGGCGGGCTCGAGGAGGAGTTCCGCTTCCTCGACCTCGGCGAGCTGCTCGAGGCGGATCCCGATCTCGAGGGCGTGCGGGCTGCCCTGGAGCGGGCGACCGCCGCGGGCGAAGCCGGCACGCCACTGACGAACCTGCGGGCGGCCGCGGCAATCCCCCGGCCGGGTAAGATCGTCTGCATCGGCCTCAACTACCGCGATCACGTCGAGGAGCAGCACCTCGAGCCCCCGACCCGCCCGCTCCTCTTCTCGAAGTTCGCGAACACCGTCGTCGCCGACGGCGAGCCGGTGATCCACCCGACCGGCAGCCACGCCCTCGACCTCGAGGCCGAGCTCGGCGTCGTCATCGGGCGCACGGCCCATCGCGTCTCCGCCACCGAGGCGATGGCCCACGTCGCGGGCTACGTCGTCCTCAACGACGTGACCGCCCGCGACTGGCAGGGCAACCGGGCCGCCCTGGCTCCCGGCGAGCGGGGCGATGGGCAGTGGCTGCGCGCCAAGGGCTCGGACACGTTCTGCCCGATGGGTCCCGTCCTCGTGACGCGCGACGAGGTCCCCGACCCGGGCGCCCTCCGGATCCGCTCCTGGCGCACGCCGGCCAGCGGCCCCGACGCCGGCCAGCCGATCCTGATGCAGGACGGCACGACTGCCGACATGATCTTCGACATCCCGGCCCTCATCGAGTTCGTGAGCGCGGTCATCACCCTCGAGCCGGGCGACGTCATCTCCACCGGCACGCCGTCCGGGGTGGGGGTCTTCCGCGATCCGCCGGTCTTCCTCCAGCCGGGCGATCGCGTCCGCTGCCAGATCGAGGGGATCGGTTCGGTGGAGAATCCGATCGTCGGCGCCGGCTGACGGCCCACGGAGGCACGCCATGCACGGCTCACGGGAGACACCGACGGCCCACTGGAGGCGCTCATGCTCGCGCTCGTCAAGACCGCACCGGGGCCCGGTCTGCAGCTCCAGACCGTGCCCGAACCGGAGATCGGGATCAACGACGTCCTCATCCGCGTTCACAAGACGGGCATCTGCGGCACCGACCTCCACATCGAGTCCTGGGACCCGTGGGCGCAGCGGACGATCGCCCCGCCGCTGATCGTCGGCCATGAGTTCGTCGGCGAGGTCGTCGAGGTGGGCTCGAACGTCGTCGACTTCCATGCCGGCAACCTCGTGAGCGGCGAGGGCCACGTCGTCTGCGGCCGCTGCCGGCACTGCCTGGCCGGTCGGCGCCACCTGTGCGCCCACACAATCGGGCTCGGGGTCGGGCGCGCCGGCTCGTTCGCCGAGTACGTCGTGCTGCCGATGGCGAACGTCTGGCACCACTGGCCGGGCATCGACGAGGACGTGGCGGCCATCTTCGACCCGTTCGGGAACGCCGTCCACACCGCCCTCGCCTTTCCCGTCCTGGGCGAGGACGTCCTCGTCTCGGGCGCCGGCCCGATCGGCCTGATGGCGACCGCCGTCGTCCGCCACGCCGGCGCCCGGTTCGTCGTCGTCTCCGAGCCGAACGCCTTCCGCCGCGAGCTCGCCGCCCGGATGGGCGCGACGGTCGTCATCGATCCCCGCCAGCGCGACCTGCATGCCGTCCAGCGCGAGCTCGGGATGGTCGAGGGCTTCGACGTCGCGCTCGAGATGTCGGGCAACGCGGCCGCCCTCCGGGCGGCGATCGCGAACATGGCCCACGGCGGAGGGATCGCGATCCTCGGCATCCCGACCGCGGAGATCGCCCTCGACATCAACGAGATCGTGTTCAAGATGCTGACCCTGCGCGGCATCTACGGCCGGGAGATGTACGAAACCTGGTACAAGATGACGGTCATGCTCCAGTCCGGGCTGGACATCCGGCCCGCAATCACCCACCGGTTCTCGTTCCGCGACCACGAAGCGGCGTTCGCCGCGGCGCGCTCGGGGGACTCGGGCAAGGTGATCATGGACTGGACGGCCTGACCGGCCCCGGATCCCGAGGAGGCCCCACGATGACGACCACGACCCAGCGCGACCCGCTCGCCTTCCTCGGCGACGAGCTCGAGGAGCTGAAGCGCCAGCACCTCTACCGCCCGCTGCGGGTCCTCTCCTCGATGCAGGGCCCCGAGTGCACCGTCGACGGGCGCCGCGTCGTCAGCCTCGCCTCGAACGACTACCTCGGGCTCACCCACCACCCGCGCCTGCTCGCCGCGGCCGAGCGGGCGGTCCGCGAGTTCGGCGCCGGGAGCGGCGCGGTGCGCACGATCGCCGGCACGATGACCCTCCACGAGGAGCTCGAGGCGACGCTCGCCCGGTTCAAGGGGACCGAGGCGGTCCTCACCTTCCAGTCGGGCTTCACGGCCAACACCGGGGTGATCCCCACGATCACCGGCGAGGACGACCTGATCGTCTCGGACGCGCTCAACCACGCCTCGATCATCGACGGGATGCGCCTCTCGAAGGCGCCCCGGAAGGTCTACCCGCACAAGGACGTCGCGGCCCTCCGGGAGATCCTGCGCGAAGCGCGCGACCGGGGGCGCCCCGACGGCGCGGGCCCGTACCGGCTCGTCCTCGTCGTCACCGACGGCGTCTTCAGCATGGACGGCGACATCGCGCCGCTGCCCGGGATCGTGGCGGCGGCCGAAGAGTTCGGGGCCGCGGTCATGGTCGACGACGCCCACGCCTCGGGCGTCCTCGGTCGGAACGGGCGCGGCAGCGTCGATCATTTCGGCCTCCACGGCCGGGTCACCGTCCAGGTCGGGACGCTGTCCAAGGCGGTCGGCGTCCTGGGCGGGTACGTCGCCGGCTCGCTGACGCTGCGCGAGATGCTCACCCAGCGGGCGCGCCCGTTCCTCTTCTCGACCTCCCATCCGCCGGCTGTGGCGGCCGCCTGCCTGGAGGCGATCCGGATCTTCGACGACGAGCCCGAGCTGATCGAGCGGCTCTGGTCGAACACCCGGCGCTTCAAGGCCGAGCTGACCCGCCTCGGCTTCGATACCGGCGTCTCCGAGACACCGATCACCCCGATCATGGTCGGGGAGTCCGCCACCGCGATCCGGTTCAGCGAGCGCCTGTTCGAGGAGGGGGTCTTCGCGACGTCGGTCGTCTACCCGACGGTGGCGCTCGACAAGGCGCGCCTGCGGACGATCGTCACCGCCGCCCACTCGGACGAGCAGCTCGAGGTCGCCCTCGCCACGTTCGAGCGGGTCGGGCGCGAGCTGGGCCTGATCGCAGGGTGACCGACGCGCGCGGCATGGTGGAGGTCGAGGGAGGCGTCGGGGCCGACGTCCGGGCGGCAGTCCAGGCGAGCGTCGAGTCCGCGCCCCGGGAATCGGCGCCCCGGCGGGAGGTCGGCCAGGCGCGCGACCTCCCGCTCGACGCCCACCTCCACACCGACCTCTCGCCCGACAGCGACGTCCCGATCGACGTCTACGCGGCGGCCGCGGTCGAGCGCGGGATCGCCGAGCTCGCGATCACCGACCACCTCGACTTCGATCCGCGCGCCCAGGCCTACGACTACGCCGACTACGCCCGGCGCGAGCGGTACGTGCGCGACGCCGCCGAGCGCTGGGCCGGCAGGGTCGCGATCCGGTTCGGGGTCGAGCTGACGTACGAGCGTGCCCGTGAGGAGGAGATCCGCGACCACCTCGCGCGCCACCACTACGACTACACGATCGGCTCGGTCCACGTCATGAGCTACTCGCCGTACGCGCCGTCGGCGGTCGCCTCGTTCGTGACCGGCAAGGCGCTGCCCGAGATCGTCGCCCCGTACTTCTCGGAGGTGCTGGCGGCGATCCGGAGCGGGCTGTTCGACACGCTCGGCCACCTCGACTACGCGAAGCGCTACCTCGTCCCGCTCGTCGACCCGGCCGAGTTCGCCGCCGCGCCCGAGCTCTACGAGCCGCTCCTGCGGGCGCTCGTCGAGACCGGCACCACGCTCGAGGTGAACACGAGCGGCCTCCGCCAGCCGGCACGCGAGACGTATCCCACACCGGCGATCGTCGCGCTGTTCCGGGAGCTCGGCGGTGAACGGGTGACCGCCGGCTCGGACGCCCACCGCGCCCACTCGTTCACGTTCGGCCTCGACGAAGGCTACCGGGCGATCGCCGAGGCCGGCTTCGAGCACCTCGTCTTCCGCCGCGGCGGCGAGCGGGTGACCGTCGGGTTGCCGGAGCGGGTGACCGTCGGGCGGCCGAAACGACAGCGGCGTGCGTAACGGGACGCCCGGATCATCGTTATGACCCTCGACGAGGCTGCGATCCAGCGGCTCGTGACAGCGACGAAGGAAGGCAACGCCGAGGCGTTTGGCCAGCTCTTCGACCACTACAGCGAGCCGGTCTATCGCTACATCGCCAGCCGTGTCCAACGTCCGGCGGACGCGGAGGACCTGACGCAGATCGTCTTCGTCAAGGCCCTGGAAGCGCTGCCGCGGTATGAGCCGCGGGGCATTCCCTTCGGAGGCTGGCTCTTCCGGCTGGCCAGGAACACGATCATCGACCACGTCAGGACGCGCCACGACCACGCCGGGCTCGACGAGCTGACCGAGCGATCGGCTGACGACCGGGGACCCGAGGAGCTGGCGCTGACGAAACAGCAGATCGAGACGGTCGGGCGGGCCCTCGGGGTCCTGACCGACGAGCAACGGGACGTGATCGCCCTCCGGTTCTTCGCCGGGCTCTCCACCCGAGAGGCGGCGACGGCGATGGGCAAGCGGGAAGGGACGATCCGGGGACTGCAGTTCAGGGCGATCGCGGCGCTGCGGCGCCAGCTCGGCCTGGACGAGATCGATGAGGGCGACGCGGCCGACCCGGAGATGAAGCTGGCGACCGACCCGGGAGCTCAGCGGGGGATGGGGCCGGGAAGGGTCACGAAGACCGGTCGGCGGCCGAGGCGACGATGAACGAGCACCGACAAGACGACGAACTGACCGACAGGACGCTCCTGGCTCGCCTGGAGGCGTACGCCGACGCGCACCTGACGCCCGATCCGGCCGGCATGACGAGGATCCGCGCCAGCATGGTCGCCGAGGCGGAGGCGCGCGGTGCGGCCCGGCCCGCCTCGGTGTGGGCGCGCCTGTTCGGTCGCTCCGCGGGTGGTGGCTCGGCACGCGGCGGGTTCGGCCGCGGCGGGTTCGGCCGGCGCCCGGCCCTCGCGCTCGTCGGAGCCTCGCTCGCGGTCGTCCTCCTGGCCGGTGTCGCCGCCGCCGGCAGCGCCCCGGGCGGGCCGCTCTACGACGCCCGACTCTGGCTCGAGACGGCCGCCCTGCCGGCCGATCCGGCCGCCCGCACGGACGCCGAGCTCGCGCGCCTCGAGGAGCGGATCGGGGAGGCCACCACCGCGGCCCAGTCCGGCAACGGGGCGGCCGTCGCGGCGGCTCTCGAGGCGTATCGCGCGACCGTCGACTCGACCGCCGCGACCGCCGGCGACGACCTGACTCGCCAGCAGCGCCTCGAGAGCGCCCTCGAGCAGCACCAGGTCGTCCTCCAGACGCTCGTCACCGAGCTCTCTGGAAAGGGCAACGGCAGGGCGAGCGAGGCGATCCAGCGGGCGCTCGACAAGAGCACCCAGACGATCGAGCGGATCGTGACCGAGACGCCTCGGGGCAAGGGCGGCGGCCACGGCCCAGGGG
>JAJYXX010000269.1 GCA_021801545.1 Chloroflexota bacterium
CCGGCCGGCCTCCGATGATTGACGCCTTCGACTTCCTGATCCTCGGCTCGGGCTCGACCGCCTTCGCCGCGGCGATCCGGGCGTCGGATCTCGGTGCTCGGGTCGCGATGGTCGAGCGCCGGACGCTCGGCGGGACGTGCGCGAACCGCGGCTGCCTGCCCTCGAAGAACCTGATCGAGGCCGCCCGGATCGTCCACGAGGCGGCCCACCCGCGCTACACCGGGCTGGCGCCGGCGACGGTCGGGGTCGACTTCGGAGCGCTCGTCGCCCAGAAGGACGACGTCGTCCGGGAGTACCGAGCGAAGAAGTACGCCAGCGTGGCCGGTGGGTTGACCGACCTCGAGCTGCTCGAGGGTGATGCGGTTTTCGTCGACCCGCACACGATCGCCCTCGGCGACCGCCGGGTCGCGGGCGACCGGGGCGCGACCGGCGACCGGCGGGTCGCGGGCGACCGGATCCTGGTCGCCACCGGCAGCCGCCCGACGATCCCGCCGATCCCGGGCCTCGACACCGTCCCGTACCTGACGAGCGACCTGCTCGACGCCGACGAGGCCGGCCGCCTCACCGACCTGCCCGCCTCGCTCGTCGTCCTCGGCGGCGGTTACGTCGCCGTCGAGCTCGCCCAGCTATTCAGCCGGCTGGGCAGCGCGGTGACGATCGTCGCCCGCTCGGGCCTGCTCTCGGGGTACGAGCCCGAGCTCGGCCGGACGCTCGGCGAGGTCTTCGTCGGCGAGGGGATCGAGGTCCTCAACCACGCCCGGGCCGAGCGCGTCAGCGGGGACGGACACGGCGTCGCGCTCGCGGTCGAGCTCCCCGACGGCGGCCGGATCGTCCGCGCCGAGCGGCTCCTCGTCGCGACGGGCCGGACGCCGAACACCGAGACGCTCGGGCTCGACCGGGCCGGCGTCGCGCTCGATCCGGGCGGCTTTGTCGTCGTCGATGCCGAGCTGCGCACGAGCCAGCCCCACATCTGGGCGGCGGGCGACGTCATCGGCCGCCAGCACGGCTCGCAGATGGCGACCCCGGTCGGGGCGCGCCAGGGCCGGGTCGTGGCCGAGAATGCGTTCGCCGAGGCCGGCCAGCGGTTCGACGGGTCGGTCATCCCGCGGGCGATCTTCACCGACCCCCCGATCGCGGTCGTCGGGCTGACCGAGGCCGAGGCCCTCGCCCGCCACTACCCCGCGGTCGCGGCGACGACGCCGCTCATCTACGTCCCCCGCGCCGGGGCGGTCCACCGGACAACCGGCTTCGTGAAGTTCGTCGCCGCCACGATCGACGAGCGCGTCCTCGGCGTCCACGTCATCGGCGAGGCGGCACCGGAGATCATCCATGAGGCGGCGATGGCGATGAAGTTCAAGGCGACGCTGGCGGACTTCATCGAACTGATCCACGTCTACCCGACGATGAGCGAGGCGCTCAAGATCGGCGCCCAGGCGTTCAGCCGCGATGTCTCGAAGCTCTCGTGCTGCGCCGAATGAGCGGTCGCCGGCCCGGCCCCCTGCCGGCGGTCGCCTGCCGGCCGCTGGTCGTGCCCCGAGGAGAACCCCGATGACGAGCAACCTGCCGGTGGCGGCCCGTCGCGCCGCCGAGCTCGAGCGGCCGGAGGTCCTGGCGGCCTTCTTCCAGGGTCTATCCGACCCGACCCGGGTCCGGATCCTCGAGCTCCTCGCCGAACGGCCGCGCACGGTAAGCGAGCTCGTCGCGGCGCTCGGCCTCGCCCAGGGACGGGTCTCGAGCCACCTCTCGTGCCTGCGCTGGTGCGGCTACGTCGAGGCGCGGGTCGAGGGTCGCTACAACCGCTACCGGCTCGTCGACGAGCGGGTGCGCGAGATCCTCCGGCTCGGCGAGGCGATCGTGCGCGACAACGCCGCCCGGCTCGGCTCGTGCCTCGTCCTCGCCACCGAGGGTGCCGAGGGCGCGGCCGACGGGGCGGCCGGCGAGCCGTGAACGGCCCGGGTCAGTAGAGCGGCGCGGAGCGGTCGACCCGCACCGCCAGGAGCGCGCCGAGCAGGACGAGCAGCGCGCCGGCCCCGAACAGCAGACCGGCGGCCAGCGTGCCGGCAAGCGCGGCTGCGGCAATGATCGCCGCCAGCGCCCGCGTCTCGCGAACGAACATCAGCAGGACGCCGCCGACGAGTGTCAGCGTGGCCAGGGCGAAGCCGAGGATCGTCCCCTCGCTGATCGTGCCCGGTCCGGCCGCGCCGAAGAGCATACCGTGGCCCAGGACGCCCTGGCCGTAGATCGCCCCGAACAGCTCGACACCCGCGCCGAGGACCGAGCTCAGGAAGGCGGCGAACCGCACACCCATGTGATGTCTCCCTTCCCGGCCGGCCGTAGGGACCGCCGGTTCAGCGAATGATGACGACGAGACGATCCGCGTGCCTGCCCGCTCGGGCCCCCTTCCGCCTGTCGGATGGCCCATGCGCATGTGACCGATGCACTGCCGAGGCCGGGCCGGTCGGCCGGATGCCCCGCGGCCCGGGGCCAGCATCCTGTTACCCGGCGGACCCGAATCCGGGTCAGCTTATGATGCAGCGGCACCAGCCCATCGTGCACCGGCAGCGGTCGTCATCTCTCCTGACGGGAGGAAAGGAGTTCATGGAGCTAACGAACAGGGAGTTCTGGGCCGTCATCCACGGCCTCGTGCTCGGGACCTTGTTCCTGCTCGCCTTCGCTGGCGGGCTGGCGGGCCTGTGGAGCCTGCGCGAGCGGTACCTGACCGCCGAGGGCCTCCAGGAGCGGTCGCCCCGGCTGCTGATCGGGACCTGGGTGATGGCGATCGTCGCCTGGCTCACGGTGCTCACGGGCACGTTCATCGTCTATCCGTGGTACCGCGCCACGCCGCCGGAGGGGGTCGACCTCAAGGACCCGGCCGCCCTCGTCGACTTCCCGCGCCTTTACCTGCTCGCGAGCGACAGCACTGCCGAGTGGCACAAGTTCGGCATGGAGTGGAAGGAGCACGTCGCCTGGCTGGCGCCGATCCTCGCCACCGCGGTCGCCTTCACGGTCAGCTATTACGGCATGCAGCTCGCCCGACGCGGTGAGATCCGCCGCGCGCTGCTCGTCTTCTTCACCCTTGCCTTCGTCGCCGCCGGCGTCGCAGGCCTCTTCGGAGCCTTCATCACGAAGGCCGCCCCGGTCGCCTGAGGAGTACAGCGATGCAGGACGTCCAGACCAAGCCCAACGGCCCGGTCGCCGCGGTGTTCGTCGCCGCCGGGATCGGCTCGACCGTCATGGGCCTTCTCGTGGTCCTGGCTGAAATCAGCAAGGACATCAGCAACTTCCTGAAGTTCGACGCGAACTTCGGGATCGGCAGCGGCGTCGGCCCGCTCTCGGGCAAGGCGCTCCTGGCGACGATCGCCTTCTTCGGCTCGTGGATCGTGCTCCACTACGTGAACCGGGGCAAGGAGGTCGACTTCAACAAGTGGCTGACGGCCGCGCTCGTGCTCGTGCTCGTCGGCTTCGGCCTCACCTTCCCGCCGATCTTCGAGGCGATCGCCGGCATCTTCAAGTCCGAGGGGTAGCCTTCCCGTCCCTTCCCGACGCCGTCCCTTCCCGACGCCGTCCCCTCCCTCCCCCGACGCCGTCCGGTCCGCCCGGGCGGCGTCGGCGCGTCCGGGCGTCAGCCGTGGCCGGGCGGTTCCTCCGGGCGTCGGTGGCGGGTGCCGCGGCCGACCGTCAGCGGCAGGTGCCGTGGCCGGCGTCGCTGAACTTCGTGCCGGCTGCCGGCACGAAGCGCCAGTCGTAGCTGCCGGCACGGAGCGTGAGCTTGAGCACCCCGAAGGCCCTCGCGTTCCGGACCTGGCTGTTGCGACGGACGACGCCGAACCCGTAGTGGCTGCGTCCACCCGTACCGACGACGAACTCGCGGATGCCGGTCGCGCTCGCAACCCCGCCCGGTGTCTGGGGCGCGAACCGCTCGTAGTCGTGATCGTGGCCGTTGATGACGATCTCCGCGCCCGCCGCCTGCAGGTCGTTCCAGAACGCGCGGACCGCCGACTGGTTGCCGTGCAACCCGGAGCTGAAGAGCGGGTGGTGCCAGTAGGCGAGCACGCAGCGGTGCGGTGATGCGGCCAGGTTGGCGCGCAGCCAGCGCTCCTGCGGGGAGCCGGCAGCGCAGCCACCGACCGCCCAGCAGTTCGAGTTGAGGACGTAGATCCGCCACGACCCCAGGTTGTACGCATAGTAGCCGCGGCGCGGATCGCCCGCCCGCGCCCCGAAGTAGCCGAAGTAGCCCGCAGCGCCGGCCGTGGCGTAGTCGTGGTTGCCGGGCGCGGGGCGGGTCCGGGGGCGGAAGACGCCCCAGGTCGGGCCATAGCAGCGCGCGTACTCCGCCGCTCTGCCCGAATCGTAGGCGTTGTCGCCGGCGGTGAAAACGGTGCCCGGGATCGAGGCGAGGAGGGCCGCCGTCGCACCGTCGCCGCTGCCCCGGCAGGTGGCGATGTCGCCCGCTCCGACGAGTACCGGAGCACTCGTCGCCACCGCAGTGACCGCCGGCACGTCGAACGGGTCGAACCCCGGGCCCGCGACGCCTGCGGCCAGGCCGGCCGTGACGTCCGCCGTGACGTCCGCCGTGACGTCCGCCGTGACGTCCGCCGTGACGTCCGCCGACGCGCCGGCGAGCGCCGCAGCCAGCGAACCGGCCAGGGCGAGCGCCACGATCAGACGCGGACCTAGGTGCCGCCTCGACCCGGTACGCGAACGGCCGGCGCGCGTCTCGCTCATCGCGGTGCGATCACCTCGAGCGCGACCGGGACACGACCGAGCGGTGCCGCCACCTGAACCCCGGCGACCCGGCCGCGCACCGCACCGACCATCTCGCGGGCGATCGCGACGCCCTCCTCGAGGGCCGTCTCACGCCCGCGGCTCGATGCCAGGCGCATCCGCTCGATGACCGGCCGCGGCACGGAGACCCCGGGCACCTCGTTGGCGAGGAACTCGGCGTTGCGGAGCGAGACGAGCGGCCAGATCCCGGCCACGATCGGAATCCCGAACGGCCGCGCCCGATCGAGGAACCGGTCGAGCTGGTCGAGATCGAAGACCGGCTGGGTGACCGCGAACTCGGCGCCGGCGTCGACCTTCCAGGCGAACCGGCGCATCTCGCGCTCGAACTCCGGTGCAGCGGGGTTCACCCCGACGCCGATGACGAAGCGGGTCGGCGCCCCGATCGGGTTGCCGCCCGGATCGAGGCCGTGGTTCAGGCGGGCGACGAGGTTCGTCAGGCCGATCGAGTCGATGTCGAAGACGCCGGTCGCCTCCGGGTAGGGGCCCATCTTCGGCGGGTCACCGGTGATGATCAGGAGGTTGTGAATCCCGCTCGCCGCCGCGCCGAGCAGGTCGGAGAGCATGCCCAGCAGGTTCCGGTCGCGGCAGGCGTAATGGACGACCGCCTCGACCCCGACCTCGCGCTCGATGAGCAGCCCGGCGAGGAGGGCCCCCATCCGGCTCTGGGCCCGGGGACCGTCGGGGATGTTGACCGCGTCGACGCCGGCGGCCAGGAGCGTCCGCACCTGGTCGAGCATCGGGGTCGGGTCGATCCCCTTCGGAGGCACGATCTCGACGGTCGTGACGAACGTGCCGGCGGCCAGCCTGGCACCGAGCCGGGAGCGCTCGGCGAGGGGTACCGGCGCCACCGCCTCGGGTTCGTCGCGGACCGGCACTGCCTGGACCACCCGGTGGGGCGCGACGCTCCGCACGAAGCGCACGATCTCCGCGATGTGCTCGGGTGTCGTCCCGCAGCAGCCGCCGACGAAGCGCGCCCCGGCCTCGACGAGCCGGCGGGCGTAGCTGCCCATGTACTCCGGGGACGCCATGTAGATCTTGCGATCCTCGATCTCGCGCGGCAGGCCGGCGTTCGGCAGGGCGGAGAGGACCGCATTCGAGACCCCTGCCAGCTGCTCGATCGCCTCGAGCGTTCCGGC
>JAJYXX010000068.1 GCA_021801545.1 Chloroflexota bacterium
GGGAGGTCGGTGCGAACCTGGCCGAGGGGCTGCGCTACGTCCGAAGGACACCCTCGGTCCTCCTCGCCGTCTCGGTCGTCGGCGTCGTGGCGACCGTGGGCATGAACTTCAACGTGCTCGTGCCGGCCCTCGCCCAGGGGGTGCTCAACGTCGGCGCGACGGGGCTCGGCTTCCTGATGGGGGCGACGGGGCTCGGCTCGCTCGTCTCGGCGCTCGGTGTCGCCGGGATGCGTCGGCCGCGGATCCGGGTCCTGCTCCTCGGGGCGCTCACGCTCGGCGCGCTCGAGATCGTGCTCGCCGTCGTCCACTCCTTCCCGGCCGCGCTGGTCGCGATCTTCGGCGCCGGGGCGGGCGGGATCGCGATGGCCGCCACGGCGAACGCGACGATCCAGCTGGCGGTGCCCGATGCGCTCCGGGGGCGGGTGATGTCCGTCTACACGACCGTCTTCGCCGGCTCGACCCCGATCGGCGGCCTGATCGCCGGCTCGATCGCCTCGACGTTCGGGACCCCGGTGGCGATCGGGTTCGGTGGCGCCGCCTCGGCCCTCACCGCTGTGTTCGCCGGGCTCTGGCTCCTGCGGCACGAGGATCCACCACCCGGCGCTCCCCGGGAGGCCGTCAACCCGGCGGCAGCGAGGCGAGCAGGTTCCGCAGGAGATTGAGGCCCTCGTCGACCTCGGCGCCCGGGGCGTACGGGCCGGGCATGAGGAAGCAGGGGCGGCCGGCGAGAGCAATCCCCTCCAGCCGGCCCCAGCGTTCGGCGAGCGTTCGTCCGGCCGCGATCTCCGCCGCGTGGCGGTAGACGAAGACGATCGCCGCCGGCCGCCAGAGCGCGATCTTCTGCCAGAGCGGACCGACGCCCGCCCGCAGCGTCGCGTCGCTCGCCACGTCGCGGGCGGCGACCTCCTTGAGCAGGTCGGTGATGCCGTGGCCGGCCGCGACGAGCGCGTCATCGGCCGTCTCGAGCGGGGTATCCGCCGGCAGGATCCCGGCCTGCACGAGTCGTTGCCAGAACCTGCGCCCGAGCCGGCCCTGGTGGTAGTGGCCCGCGGCGACGCTGACCGGCGAGGGGTTGAGGCCGACGAACAGGAGCCGCCCGCGCGCCGGGGGCAGGTCGGCGAGCGTCTCGACCGGTCGCCCGTCGACGACGAGCGTCGCGCGATGGGAGCCCGGGCGCGGACGTTCGGCCGGCTCGATCAGCATCGCCCGGCCGGCGGGGTCAGGCCCCGGCGCTCACCCCCGGTCGTGCCCGACCTCTTCGGGGAGCTCGTACCAGGGCACCCGGTCACCGAGACGGGCCCGGAGCTTCCACTTCGTTGATTTCGGTGCCGCGTCGATCGCCGCCCTGAGGGCCGTGATCTGCTCGACCGGGTCAAGCGGGTGGGGGACCGTGGCGTCGAGCTCGCCGGGCTTCAGTTCCACCTGGTGGAACAGCCGGATCGCGTCGAGGTTCCCGGTCACCGTCCGCCACCAGCCCCAGTCGGTCGAGGTGAGGCCGGTGATCCGGGGTACGCTGATCCCCTCGCGGTCGCTTTCGGCGAGCGGGAAGCGGGCGAAGAGGATGAGCGCATCGAGGACGTCCTTGCGGTTGATCCGCACCACCTGGAGCTTCGAGAGGAGCAGCTCGGCGAGTGGCAGGGTCGGGTGGTCGACAACCAGGCGATCGCCGAAGTCGAAGCGGTGGCACATCTCGAGCCGGTCGACGAGGACGTCGACCGGGCGATCGTGCTGCGGGTCGACGAAGTAGAGCTGCTTGTGGCCGTAGAGCGCGTTGTACTGCTTGTCCGGCACGTAGCCGGCGGCGGCGAGGAGGGCCGCGACCGCCTTCCGGTCGGCGCTCCGGGTGGCGAGGTCGATATCCCGGCGGGCACGACTGATCCGCGCCGTCCACTCCGGGACGCGGGCGTGGAAGGCGAGCCCGCCCATCAGCCGGACCTGGAGCCCCCGCTGGTCGGCGAGCGAGATCAGGCGGAGCGCCTCCTGGAGCGGATCTTCGAGCGTCCCGTCGACGGTGCGGTCGGGCGGTGCGACGGCGTCCAGGCTGGTCATGGGTCCTCGGCGGCGTTCTCGGGGTCGGCGGGAGCGGCGCGTTGCACGCTTCCGGCGCCAGGTGGCGGTCAGTATACTGGCGCCGCTTCGGGGGTTCGAGGGAAGGGCTCCGCGCTGCCCGCGACGGGCAGCGGCGGGTATGGACGGCGATCGCCCGGCGGTCCCCGGCGGGCGGCTCGCCAGGAGAGGAGGGCAGGCGCCGCATGGCCGCCGGAACTGGGGGTCGCACGCTCTTCACGCGCCAGTCGTCCGGGTTGGTTCGCGAGGTCAGCGTTCTCAACGCGCTGTTCTTCAACACGGCCGCCTTCGTGGGCGGGGGCCTTGGCTGGTACCCGGTCTTCTACTCGCTCGCGTTTGTCCCGATCGGCACGTTCGCCGGCTTCACGACCTATGGCTGGGCGGCGATCATCGTCGGGGCGTTCTGCGTCCTGCTGGCGCTGATCTTCGCCTCGCTGACGAGCGTCATGCCCCGTTCCGGCGGCGACTACGTGTTCACCAGCCGGATCGTGCCGAGGATCGGTCCGTTCGTCGGCTGGCTCGAGAGCTGGACGCTCGTCTTCGCCTCGCTGGCGATCATCGCCTTCGAGGTCCCGATCTTCGTGCGCAACCTCCAGATCACCGGCCGGGTGATCGACATCGGCACCGACATCGGCTTCTTCAAGGACGCCAACGGCTGGTTCGCCGAACAGCCGGGCTACGTGACCGGGGTGCCCGGCTTCATCGCGGCGGTGATCGTCCTCGCCCTGATCGCGGTCATCGTCTTCCAGCCGGCCCGCCGGTTCCACCGGATCGTCACCTGGCTGGCCGCGCTCGGCCTGGGCGCCGGCGTCCTGATGTTCGTCGTCGGGATGATCGCGATCACGCCCGAGAACTTCGCCGCCAATCTGCCCAAGTACGCCGACAGGATCACCGTCGACCAGCTCGTGAAGGCCGGGGTGGAAAACGGGTTCAAGGCCGACGGGATCAACCTCGATCCGGCCGTCTTCTCGTTCATCGCCGGGATCGTCTTCCTCAACTACATCGGCTTCCAGTACTCCGCCTACATCTCGGGCGAGGTCCGGGGCAACGTGCGGCGGGGGATCCTGATCGCGCTCCTCGGTGCGCTCGCGATCGGGGTCTTCATGAACTCCGTCTACACCGACTTCATCAGCGCCCGCCTCGGGATCGACGGCCAGGTTGCCTGGGGCGCCGCCTACTGGGGCTTCTTCAGCGACCCGTCGCTGCCGCTCGGGCAGCCGAACTCGATGGCCCTGACGGCCGCGATCGCCGCCCCGGGCCTCTGGCCGGTCTGGACGATCGTCAGCCTCGGGGTCACCCTCTTCCCGTTCCTGCTCTGCCCCGTGTATGTCGTCTTCCTGAGCCGGATCCAGCTCGCCTGGAGCCTCGACCGCCAGGTCCCCGAGTGGTTCGGCGAGGTCTCCGAGCGACTCCGGGCGCCGGCGAACGCGATCTTCGCCGCCCTCGTCCTGGTCGGCGTCTTCGCCCTCCTGCAGAACTTCCCGATCCTCAAGGCGGTCGGGCTGGGCGCCCTCGCCCCATCGGCCGACCCGCTCCTCGACGGCAAGCTGAACCTCGTCTCGACGCTCTGGTTCAGCATTCTCGCCGCCGGGCTGACTTGGATCATGCCGGGCATCAACGCCCTGCTCGTCCGGCGGACCCGGCCGGACCTGATCCGCGACGCGCCGTTCTCGCGCTGGCTGCCGCTGCTCGGGCTGATCTGGGTCGTCTTCGCGGTCACCCTCTACTGGTTCGCGGGGATCAAGCCGATCATCGATGCGGTCGCCGGCGCGCTCGCCCCGGGCGCGGAGGAGACCGCGCTTGGCTACCTGAACCGGACCGGGATCACGTTCACCCTCCTGATCTTCGGGGCCGGGCTCGTGATCTACGTCATCCAGTGGGCGGTCAACCGCGCGCGGGGCATCGACACGAGCCTGATGTACCACGAGATCCCGCCCGACTGAGCCGGACGAGTCGCCGACTGCGCCCGGATGATGGCCGCGGGCCGGGCCGTGCCGTCGCGTTCCCGCCGCGCCCGCTAGACTCCCGCCGATGAGCAGACCGTTTCGCCTCTATATCTGTTCCGACATCCACGCCTCGGAGCGCTCGTGGCGCAAGCTGCTGAACGCGACGAAGGCAAACGTCTACAAGGCCGACGCCGTCCTGATCGCCGGTGACCTGACGGGCAAGGCGCTCGTCGCGGTCGTCCGGGGCGAAGACGGGGGCGAGTCGTGGACGGCGAGCGTGCTCGGCCAGCGCCGGGTCGCCCGGACGGAGGAGGAGCTCGTCGCGCTCGAGCGCGCGATCGCCGACCTCGGCTACTACGCTGTGCGCGTGACGTCCGAGGAGCGGGCGGCGATGGAGGCGGACCCGGCGCTCGTGAAGCGTCACTTCAGCGAGCGGATCACCCATCGTGTCCGGGAGTGGATGACCCTGGCCGCCGAGCGGCTCGAGGGCTCCGGCGTCCCGGTCTACCTCATGCCCGGCAACGACGACGAGTTCGTGATCGACCCGCTGCTCGCCGAGTCGACGTACTGCCAGAACGTGAACGAGCAGGTCGCGGAGCTGACCCCCTGGCACCAGCTGGTCAGCATGGGCTGGTCGTCACCGACCCCCTGGTCGACGCCGAGGGAGCTGCCCGAGGAGGAGTTCCTCGACCGCCTTTCGACCCTCCTGAAGGGGGTCCGCGACCCGCGCCGGACGGTAATGATGACCCACGTCCCGCCCTACGACTCGGGGCTCGACACGGCACCGCTCCTGTCGCCCGACCTGCGCCCGACCGTGAGCGCCGGCGACGTCCTGCGCGGACCGGTCGGGTCGACCGGCGTGCGGCGGGCGATCGAGTCGTTCCGGCCGGTGCTCGGCGTCCATGGTCACATCCACGAGTCGGGTGGCGAGCGCCGGATCGGCGACACGCTGTGCGTCAACGCCGGCTCGGAGGCCTCAATGGGGATCCTGCGCGGGTACCTCGTGGACCTCGGTCCGGACGGGGTGGAACGGACGCTCCGGGTCGAGGGGTAGCGTGGCGCGAGGCGACGCGTTCCGTGGCGCCGCCGCCTCGGCGTTCCGGCGCCTGTTCCCGCCACCGTTCCGGCGCCTGTTCCGCGCAGCAGGGATAACTGGCCGTGGCGCCCGTGAACCGGGTTCGCGCCCCGGTCTCGACCAGCGGGGGCCGGCCCATTCGCACCCGACCGCGGCTGATCCACGCGTCGGAGGGTCCGTCGGGGCAACGATTCGGCCACATTGACGCCTGACCGGGCGAGAATGAGGCTTCGGCCGCCGCGGTCCGAAGGTCGCTGAGGTGGTTTGTCCCTCTGGACAGAACGGCCATCGGGGAAGACTGCGCCAGGCGAGCGGATCAGGCCACCCGGGGGTCAGGTCACCCCGGGGTCAGGTCACCCCGGGGTCAGCCAGGCACCGGGCTCGTGGGGCACCGGGCTCGTGGGGCACCGGGCTCGGAGTCCTGGGTGCCGGCCCCGGCAGAGCCGGACGGGCGAGCGGCGGGCTCGACCGACGCTCGAGCGCTTGAGCCGCACAACGACCCACGACGGCCGCAGCCCAACGCCAGGATGTGCCGCGAGGCCGATGCCCGTAGCCGGACCGGCCTCGCGGTGCTCGTGCGAGTCAATCCGTAATCTCCTCAACGCTGACGGATCGACGGACGTACCAGGGTCAGGCTGGCGACAAGCGCCGCCATTCCGATCAGCAGCAGGTTGACCAGCGCGACCACCCCGTCCGGCCCGTTGCCGGGCTCGTTGGTCGAGGTGACGGGCAGGACCCGGCCGGTCGGTGCCGGGGTGCCGACAAGGGACTCGACCTCACCGGTCGGTGTCGGCGTGCT
>JAJYXX010000034.1 GCA_021801545.1 Chloroflexota bacterium
AGTTGCCCAGGAAGGCGAGGCCGATCGCGATCGCCACCCCGATCATCCCGATCCCGAACACGACGTTCTGGAGCCGGAAGTAGATCCGCGTGCCGAGGGCGAAGATGACCGCGAAGAAGGCGATCAGGACCGTCCCCACGACGAGGATCCAGACCGGGTCGACGAAGCTGTTGCCGAGGTCGATCAAGCCCCGGTTGGCGGTCGCTACGCCGAGCACGCGGAACAACCCCGACAGCCCGTACTGGGCGAGGTAGGCCGCCGGGACGCCGATGTAGACGGTCATCCAGGCCAGCCAGTTCCAGCTCGCCACGAAGCCGAGCAGCGGGTGGAGCGTCCGGCTGATGTACACGTAGTCCCCACCCGAGCGCGGGATGGCGGCCGAGAAGAATGCGTAGACGAGCGCCATCGGGAGGGCAAGGACGAGCGCGATCAGGATCGACTGGAACATGTCCGCCCCGGCGTAGAAACCCGGCACGAACAACAGAATGAAGGCGACCCCGATCCCGATGTTCTGGTTGTTCACGTTGTAGACGAACGTGTCGAGGGTGCCGATCTCCTTCGTCAGGCCGGTCGCCTGACGGGTGAAGATCTTCACGTCGCCGATTGCCACCCGGTTCCTCCTCCTTCCTCGCCGCCGGTCCTGGCCCCGCGACCAGACGGCGAACATCCGACCGCTCGACCCCCTAGCCTGCCACCAGCTGGTGGGAGAGCACCTTGCCCTGCCTGATCGTCACGATCGCCCCGTACAGCGCCCCGGTCGAATAGGCGCTCCCCGGGTTGATCGTGAGCGTGCGACCGAGCCGCGTCGCCCCGCGCGACTCGTGAATGTGGCCGTGGAGCGAGAGCATCGGCTGGGTCCGCTCCACGAACTCCCGGACGGCCGTGCTGCCGACCGGCACCATGACCGGTTCGCCGCCCTCGATCACCACCGACAGGTCGTCGCGCAGCCTGGGCGCCACGTCGATCCCGGTGTCGTAGGGCGGCACGTGGGTCGCCACGACGAGCGGCTTGCCCGGATCGATCTGGGCCTCGAGCACCTCGAGCCGGGCGGCGATCTCCGACTCGTCGAGCTCGCGCTGGGTGTGCCACGGCGTCCGGTTCGAGGGCCCGAAACCGAGGACCTGGTACTCGCCGAGGTCGATCACCCGACCGTCGGAGTTCACGATCTGGGCCGACTCCGAGAGGACGTCATCTACGTACCAGCCATCGTCGTTGCCGGGCATGATGAGCGCCCGGATCCCCGTCCCGCGCAGCCGCTCGTCGGCCAGCCGGAGCCACGAGCGGAGCGTCTCGGCCATCACCGCGGTGAAGACCTCGTCGCGATGGGCCGGGTCGGCGTCGAGCTTTTCGTACGTCGTTTCGTCGCAGCGGTACGGGTAGAAGCCGTTGAAGCGGATCCGGGCCTCGAGCTCGGCCACCTCCTCCTCGCTCCGGGCGGTCTGGACCCGGCCCGCGATCCGCGCCTCGACCCGGCCGTTGCGCCGCTCGATGACCGGCACGAGTGCCTTGCCGGTGACGTCGCCCCCGACGATGATCGTGTCGACGCCGTAGAACTTCGCCGCGTTCAGGAACTTACGCCAGCAGACCTCCGAGCCATGGATGTCGGCGACGAAGTAGATGCTCGAGGTCTTCGCCATCGCGCGCCCCCTACGCTCGCCGCGGCTCGCCGCCGGTCGCCCAGCCGCCGAGCACGTTGAAGATCAGGTAGCAGCCGAGGCGGGTGCTGATCCCGGCCGGGTCGTAGGCGGGGGTGATCTCGACGATGTCCATCGCGATCGGCTTGCGCGCGCCGACGAGCTCGACCGCCCGGAGCGCCTCGGCCGAGGTCAGCCCGCCCGGCTCGGGGCCGTCGGTGCCGGGCATCGCCGAGGCATCGATGACGTCGGTGTCCCAGGTGATGTAGAAGGCGGCCGTCCCGTCGGTCACCCGGTCGAGCGCCTCGGTCACCACCTCGGCGATCCCGCGCCGGGTGATCTCGCGCATCGTGTACATCGCGATCCCGTGGTCGCGCACGAAGCGGAACTGCTCGGGCGGGTTGAGGGCGCCGCGGATGCCCACGACGGCCACGTTCCGGGGATCGACGTTGTCACGCTCGACCGCCCGCGAGACACCCGACCAGTTCGTGAACCGCTCCCCGGCCACGTCGGGCTGGCAGTCGAGATGGGCGTCGAAGTGGAGGTAGCCGACCTTGCCCGCAACCCGGGCCGAGACCGCGTCCATGGCCGGGATCGGGATCGAGTGGTCGCCCCCGACGAGGATCGGGAAGGCGCCGGCGTCGAGAATCCGCCCGACGTAGTCGGCGATCGCCGCCCGCGAGCGGGCCGCGTTCGCCGGCACGACCGGGACGTCGCCGCAATCGACGAGGCGGAACTCCTCGAACAGGTCGATGTCGTACTCGCCGAGGTACGGCAGGTACTGCTCGGACGCCTGGCGAACGCCGCGCGGCCCGTGGCTCGAGCCCGAGCGGTAGACCGTCGCCTGATCGAACGGCACGCCCAGGAAGACGGCCCGCGCGCCATGAGCGCGGATCGCCTCGCTCTCGCAGTGGACCCACGGTGCGCCGAGGAACGAGGGCATCCGTGCCGCCTGGAGGACGGTCGCCATCTTGCCGGCGATCAGGTCGGGTCGGTCGGTCGTCACCGGGTCACCTCCGCCGCAGGGCCAGGAGCGAGAGCATCTCGTAGGCCAGGCTGGCGGCCAGGAACGCCGTCTGGCCGGCCGGGTCGTAGGCCGGGATCACCTCGACGACGTCGAAGCCGACGAAGTCGATCCCGGTCAGCCCGCGCACGATCGCGAGCATGTCGTGGGCCGTCGGTCCGCCGACCTCGGGCGTCCCGGTCCCGGGGGCGAAGGCCGGATCGACCACGTCGATGTCGAAGCTGATGAAGGCCGGTTGGTCGCCCACCCGCTCGCGGATCCGGCGCGCGGTCTCGGCCGGCCCGAGCCGGAAGACCTCCTCGGTCGTCAGGTACTCGAGCCCGAGCTCCGACTCGAGGCTCGTCCAGTCGTCGCGGTCGTAGAGCGGGCCGCGCAGGCCGACCTCGATCGAGTGGTCGACGTCGACGAGCCCTTCCTCGATCGCCCGGCGCATCCACGTCCCGTGGTTGTACTTCTCGCCGAAGTAGCTGTCCCAGGCGTCGGTGTGCGCGTCGAAGTCGATGACCGCGACCGGGCCGCGCGACCGGGTCGCCCGCAGGTGCGGCAGCGTGCAGGCGTGATCGCCGCCGACGAGGAGCGGTACGACGCCGGCCTCGACGATCGGGGCCACCTCGCGCTCGATCGCCTCGTAACTGGGCTCGATGTAGCCGGGCACGATCGCGATGTCGCCGTAGTCGACACAGCTGAGGAGGTCGAACGGCTTGACGTCGAGGTTCGCGTTGTACGGCCGGAGCATGACCGAGGCCGCCCGCACCGCGTTCGGCCCGAACCGGCCACCGACGCGGTAGGTGACCCCGGTGTCGAACGGCACGCCGACGACCGCCACGTCGACCTCCTCGAGGGTCCGGACGTACGGCAGGCGGGCGAACGTGGCCGGCCCGGTGAAGCGGGGCGAGGCGAGCGAATCCTCGGGAACGAAGCGGGGCAACGGAACCTCCCTGGCGTGCCTGGACGGATGGATCGGCCGACGCGAGGCGACCTGTCCCATCGGATGGCCCATTGAGCGCCCGGGGAGGGTCGGGGCTCAATCGTCGGGTACGACGATGTTCACGTCGAGAGATTGTGAGTTCCGACGATGCTGCGCGTCCCAAGCCCAGAGACCGATGTAGAGCGCGACTCGGTCGAGGAACCGGAGCGGGTCGCGCCCGGTGAGGACGCGGATCCGATGCAGCCGGTGGCGCAGCGAATTCGGATGGACGTGCAACCGGCGGGCGGTCGGCTCGACCGCCCCCTCCTGCTCGATGAACGACCGGAGGGTGAGCAGCAGCTCCCCGTTCCGCTTCGTATCGTGCTCGACGATCGGGACGATCAGCTGGTTCACGAACGCCGCCAGCCGCTCCGCCGGCTGCTGTCCGAGCAGCGTCGCCGGCTCGGCGAGGTCCCGCCACGAGGCGACCCCGTGGCGGGCCTGCCCGATCGCGAAGGCGGCCTCGCCTTCCACGAGGCTCCGTCCGAGCTCGGCGAGGGAGACCGGGCCGCCGATCCCGCAGACGAGGCCACGCTCCGCCGCGAACGCGGCGATCCGGTCGGGCTCGTCGGTGACGACGTAGACCCGCGACCCGGCCTCGCCGATCAGCGCCCGCGGCAGCGCGTGTCGAAGCTCGTCGGCGGCGCCGGTCTCCCAGACCGACGCAACGAGCCGCGCCTCGTCGAGCCGCGCCAGTGCGAGCCGATCACTGAACACGACCGGATCGGCGATCCCGGAGCGGACGATCTCGAGCAGTCGGCCGACCGCGCGCCGATCGCCGATCCGCTCCTGGGCTCGCGTGGCAAGCTCGATCGACACAATCGGGGCAACCTCGCGCAGGACCTCGAGCGCCTCGGAGCGTGTCTCGCCCGCGGGTCGCAGGCGGCCGAGCCAGCCGATCTGGCGCTTCTGGTGGGTGACCGCCACGAGCTCACAGGCGACGAACCCGTCGTCGTAGCTGGCCCGGCGGAGACCCCGACGTGACCGGGCGATCGCATCGGCCACGACCGCGGCGACGTTCATCGTCGTCGACTCACCCTCGGCCACCGCCTCGAGCCGTCCGTCGAGGTCGGCGATGACGACCGTCGAGCGAAGCTCGCGGGCGATCGAGCGGGCGAGGCCGTCGAGACCGTGGCCCTCGGCGAGGACGTCGAGCAGGTGCGCCTCGCGGCGGAGCGCCCGCCGGTCGTGCTCGCCGCGCTGGACCGCCATCCGTTCGGCCAGCTCCTCGGTGATCGTGATGAACGGGATCTCGAACGGCACCTCGAGGAGCGGCAGGCCGGCCGCTTCACACGCGTCCCGGAGGGCGGGCGGCGCAGACGGGTGGTAGTTGCCGCAACCGAACCCGATCCCGCTGGCGCGACGCTCGAGCACCGCTGCGACGAACCGCCGGCAGGCTCCCTCATCGAGCAGGGCAGAGCCCATCGTCAGGACGAGCTCGCCGCCGCGCAGGTAGGGACGCGGGTCGAGCAGCTCGATCGCGTGCGCCCAGCGGATCGGCCGGTCCAGCCCGCTGGCTCCGGCCACGAGGGTCAGTCGGAGCGGCTCGACGGCGAGCAGCTCCCGCACGGTCGCCAGGCCGGCCGTCGGGGCCGGCGACTGACCGTGGGCCGAACCGTGCCGACCGGCCGTCGGCCGGTCCGGCAGGGCCGAGATCGGTTCTCCCTGCTCCGTGCTCATCCAGCCATCCGTCGTATCGCGGTATCGCGCCTGGCCGCCTGGTGGCAACCACCCGTGCCGCGCCAGCGCGGTAGGTGGATGGTACATGGCGATCGGTCGGCACCAGGCGGACGATCCGGGAACGGATCGCCCGGCACCGGTCGTGCGCCGCTACACTCTCCGACCGCGGGCCTGACCGGCACGGGCCCGGCAGAACGACCGCAGAGCAGCGAGGAGGAACCGATGCGCGCCGCCGTCCTCGAACACCCCGGCGAGCCCGTCCGGATCGAGCATCTCATCGTCGACGAGCCGCGGCGTGGCGAGGTCCTCGTCCGGCTCACCGCGAGCGGAATCTGCCACTCGGACCTCCACGTTCGCGACGCCGAGTGGGAGCGCCCCGGACCGATCGTCCTCGGCCACGAGGGGGCCGGCGTGATCGAGGCGCTCGGGCCGGGCGTGACCGGGCTGCGGCCTGGTCAGCAGGTGGTGCTCAGCTGGTACTACCCTTGCCTGCGCTGCCGGGCCTGCCAGTCCGGCCGCCAGTGGCTCTGCTCGGAGACGCGTGCTCTCGACCACCGGAGCCCGGACGGCACGACCCGCC